>NZ_JAAIWM010000010.1 GCF_011008845.1 Bacillus mesophilus
AGGTCACACCCGTTCCCATTCCGAACACGGAAGTTAAGCTCTTCAGCGCCGATGGTAGTTGGGGCATTGCCCCTGTGAGAGTAGGACGTCGCCAAGCTATCTTATTTCATATAGCTAGAGGTAGCATATAGAAATACACTTTTATTATTCCACCATAGCTCAGCGGTAGAGCATTCGGCTGTTAACCGAAGGGTCGTAGGTTCGAATCCTACTGGTGGAGCCATGCTTCCATAGCTCAGTCAGGTAGAGCACTTCCATGGTAAGGAAGAGGTCACCGGTTCGAGCCCGGTTGGAAGCTCCAGAGTTTGATTGAGGCCCATTGGTCAAGCGGTTAAGACACCGCCCTTTCACGGCGGTAACACGGGTTCGAATCCCGTATGGGTCATCACGATGGGAGATGTAAAAGTTTGTTAAAAAAACTCACTTTTACCTCTCTCTTTCCTTTAATGGAGGATTAGCTCAGCTGGGAGAGCACCTGCCTTACAAGCAGGGGGTCGGCGGTTCGATCCCGTCATCCTCCACCATAGATTTTTCACGTTAGTGAAAATATCTTACCTTATAAGTTGTATTAGAAATACATATTGGGCTATAGCCAAGCGGTAAGGCAACGGACTTTGACTCCGTCATGCGTTGGTTCGAATCCAGCTAGCCCAGCCATTTTTTAAGCCATTAGCTCAGTCGGTAGAGCACGATCGAGTAGGCTTCAATGAATGATCATCAGCGTACCAATCTGTGATTGGGATGTCTATAGCTAAAGTGAAATTTAGCTCGAACAATTTCTTTTATATGAGCCATTAGCTCAGTCGGTAGAGCATCTGACTTTTAATCAGAGGGTCGAAGGTTCGAGTCCTTCATGGCTCATCACGAAAAGCAAGAATCCTTTCTTGCTTTTTTTATTTGTGTAAAAATGTTTTATATTTAGTTGTTTACTATGAAGATAAAAATAAAAGAGTTTTTTATCATTCTTCCTGAGAAATTTAACTCTAAGTCACTATTTTAGAGGTAGAGCTTTCAATCTAAAAGCGAATATATATACATAATTATGTCGAGTTGAGTCATTGCTATGTTTAACGATAAAATAGAGTTAGAGAAAATAATGGGGGGAATTATAAAATGGATAAAAAACAAATGTCAATTGTCGGAGTTCCAATGGACTTAGGTCAAGCACGTCGTGGTGTAGATATGGGACCGAGTGGAATCAGATATGCTGGTGTCGTAGAGCGTTTAGAGGAATTAAATTACGAGATCGATGACTTAGGAGATATTCAAATAGGTCGACCTGAGCGTTTATCAGTAAAATCAGTAGATAACCTTAGAAACTTAAAGGCAGTTGCAGAGGCAAGTGAAACATTAGCAAATACTGTCGGAGAGATTATCTCCAATGGTCGTTTTCCATTAGTACTAGGGGGAGATCATAGTATTGCAATCGGTACACTAGCAGGTGTTTCTAAGCATTATGAAAACTTAGGAGTCATTTGGTATGATGCACATGGAGACTTAAATACTGCTGAGACATCACCATCCGGAAATATACATGGGATGCCACTAGCAGCTAGTCTTGGTATCGGTCATCCTACTTTAACAAACATTGGTGGTTACTGCCCTAAGGTTAAACCGGAAAATATCGTTATTATTGGTGCTAGATCACTAGATGATGGTGAAAAGGTTCTTATAAAAGAAAAAGGTATTAAGGTATATACCATGCATGAAATTGATCGTATGGGTATGACAGCTGTCATGGAAGAAACCATTAAATATCTATCGGAGCGCACGGACGGGGTTCATTTATCGCTAGATTTAGATGGTTTAGATCCACATGACGCACCAGGTGTAGGAACTCCTGTTATTGGGGGGATTAGCTACCGTGAAAGCCATTTAGCGATGGAGATGTTAGAAGAAGCAAAATTAATTACGTCAGCAGAATTTGTTGAGGTTAACCCAATATTAGATGATAAAAATAAAACTGCCTCTGTAGCAGTTGCATTAATGGGCTCTTTATTTGGAGAAAAACTAAAATAAAATAGATCAATTAAAAACAGTAAACTATAAAAGTTTACTGTTTTTTATATTCTTCATAATTATTTAAGATAGTATCAAGAGTTACACTGGCTTTAACCACTTCAGGTGAAGACAAAGCAGACTTTGAAGCTAGCTCAAGGAGTTCCTTTCGGGATTTTTCAATACTAGCAATATACATAGTTTCTTTTGACATGGTCTTCATCCTTTCAATATTTATTTTGTCCTTTCTTTTCTATATCCAATATTTTAAACTTTTAAACATTTATTGACTATTTATTGTTAAAATAAAAAAGGAAAATTTTTTTGAAACCTTTTCTAATTATTTTCGTATAGAATAGAAGCCGCAATGAGCGCGGGGGTAAAATGAATGGAGACACTTATAAAAAATAGAATTAAGCAAGTTAAAGCTGGAGATCAAAATGCTTATAGCGAGATTGTAGAGATCTATAAGGATAAGGTATTTCAATTATGTTATCGGATGATTGGGAATATCCATGAAGCAGAAGATCTTGCGCAAGAAGCTTTTATTCGAGCCTATATCAATATAGATAGCTATCACATGGACAAAAAGTTTTCAACTTGGTTATATCGAATAGCGACGAACCTATCTATTGATAGAATCAGGAAGAAGAAGCCGGATGTGTTTTTAGATGCAGAAGTTAAGGGTACCGATGGGTTAACGATGTATTCTCAGCTTGCGGCAGAGGGGAATACACCTGAGGACGAAGTAGAAAGCCTAGAGCTTCAGCAAACAGTACAAGAAGAGATTCTGAAGTTGCCGGATAAATATAGAGCGGTAATCGTATTAAAATACATTGAAGAATTGTCTTTGAAGGAGATTAGTCATATATTGGACCTTCCCATTAGTACCATAAAAACTCGAATGCATCGGGGAAGAGAAGCACTTAGAAAAACATTAAAAGAAGTTTAGAGTGAGGTGAGTAGAGGTATGAATTGCGATTCTAAATACGTTGAATATATGCATGATTATTTGGATGAGGATTTGTCCAAAGAACATGAAAAAGAATTAAGAGATCATTTAGCAGAATGTCAGGATTGTCATCAGCATTTTCATGAATTAAAAAAGACCCTTGCACTCGTACAAAGTACTTCACATATACATGCCCCGTCAAACTTCACCGAAAAGCTAATGGCAAGACTTCCTCAGGAGAAGAAAACAGTGAAGGTAAAAAGGTGGTTAAAGGTTCATCCGTTATTTACAGCAGCTGCTGTATTTAGCTTTCTAATGATGGGTAGCTTATTTACGATGTGGAGTGGAGATCAAGAGTTGGTGGTATCTAAACACCCAAACCTTCGAATTGAAGAAAATACAGTTATTGTTCCTAAAGGAACTGTAATAGATGGTGATTTAGTCGTGAAAAATGGTGATCTTAAAATTGAGGGAGAAATTAGAGGAGATGTAACTGTTATCAATGGAAATCAATACTTGGCATCTGCAGGAACAGTTACAGGTGAAGTGGAAGAGATAGATCAGATGTTTGAATGGATTTGGCATCATATTAAAAAGGGCGTTAAGGAAACTGTAAGTGTGTTTTCATCATCTAATTAAGGGGCCATCAATTATAGATGGCTCCTCTTATGTCTTAAATAAGTAATATGGTATAATGTATTTGGAAAATAATATTAACATGAATACTTTAGAAGAGTTAATCTCAGATGAGGTTTTCTTTCTTTCATTTGTCATACATAAATTTTAAAATTCATTTTTACATTTTTAAAAGCAGCCTGTTATCGAATCTCTAATAAATTTAAAATGAAGGAAGTGTAAGAATGTCAGTAGGAGAATTCCCAATCCTAAATTACTTAGGTAACATCATAGACATTCTCCTTGTCTGGTTTGTTATATATAAGCTCATTATGGTTGTCAGGGGAACAAAGGCGGTACAGCTATTAAAGGGAATCACCGTGATCATCGTAGTTCGAATCTTAAGTAGCTTTTTAGGACTACATACATTACAGTGGTTGATGGATCAAGCTTTAACATGGGGATTTTTGGCTATCATCATTATTTTCCAACCAGAGCTTAGACGTGCATTAGAACAACTAGGACGCGGGAAAATTTTCGCGAGAAATTCTATTGATGAAGAAGAAGAGCAAGTACAACAGATAGATGCGATTATAAAAGCAACCTTTTATATGGCAAAGCGTCGTATAGGTGCTTTACTCTCTATTGAGCGAGAAACAGGTATGGGTGATTATATCGAGACAGGAATCCCATTAAACGCAAAGGTTACGTCTGAATTATTAATCAATATCTTTATCCCAAATACCCCTTTGCATGATGGAGCTGTGATTATCCAAAAGCAACAAGTTGCTGCGGCTGCTTGCTATTTACCTCTTTCAGAAAGTCCTTTTATTTCAAAGGAACTAGGGACAAGGCACCGAGCCGCACTAGGTATAAGTGAGGTTACAGATAGTATTACTATTGCGGTTTCAGAAGAAACGGGAAGTGTATCCTTGACGAAGAACGGTGAACTACATCGAGATATCACTCAAGAAGTGATGAAAGAGATGTTAACTAGAGAATTTTTATCACCGGCAAAGACAAACTCATCACCTCTTTGGACTTGGAGGGTGAAGAAAAATGGATAAGTTTATGAACAATCGTTGGTTTATGAGAATAATCGCATTAATGCTAGCGCTCATGCTATATACTTCCGTAAATATTGAAACACAAACACAGCAAACAGATCCTTTTTCATTCCCAGTTGTTACATCCGAAACAGAAACACTCACAGAAATACCACTTGAAGCTTATTATGATAGTGATAAATATGTAGTAACGGGGTTACCACAACAAGTGTCAGTAACTTTAGAGGGACCTAGAAGTGCTGTTCAACCTGTGAAATTACAACGTTCAATTGAGGTATTTGTTAATTTAGAAAACCTTGAGCCAGGTACTCACCAGGTTCAGGTTCAATATAGAGATGTAACTGATACAGTAGATGTTACCATTAATCCTACATTTGTGACTGTTACGATTCATGAAAGGGTCGAGAAGGAATTTTCAGTTGAAGTAGATTATATCAATGAATTAGAGGAAGGTTACACTCTAGATGAGGCCATCATAAGCCCCAAAAATGTAAAGGTTGTTGGGGCAAAAGATCAGGTAGATCGAATTGCCTTGGTTAAGGCGATTGTTGATTTACAAGGAGCTAGTGAAAAAATTGATACAGAGGCAACAGTTGCTGTTTATGATAGCGATGGAAACAGGTTATCTGTTGAGGTTGAACCAGAGGTTGTCTCTGTTGAAGTAAATATTTTAAGTCCTAATAAGATAGTCCCAATATCCTTCATATCACAAGGAAATGTAGAAGATGGATTTAGTGTTGTCGCTATAGAAACCCCAATAAATGAGCTCACCATTTTTGGACCTAAAGAAGTCATTGATAAAATTGAAGCTATAGAAAATATTGAGGTTGATGTTTCAGGAGTAGTTGCAGATACCACACTCAATGTTGAAATACCAATTCCAAAGGGTGTAGAGGATCTTGTACCAAAAACCGTTCCAGTTGTCGTAAAAGTTGAGCGGAATGAAATACGTACGTTAACCAATCTCCCGATCAAAGTGATTGGTTTACCTACTGCACTTAAGGGAGGGTTTTTATCCCCCGAAGGTGGTACGGTTAATATTGAGTTGATTGGAGCACCCTCAGTATTGACAGAAGTTGATGAAACAGACTTAGATATATATGTTGATGTAAGTAACCTAGGCAGTGGTCAGCATGAGGTAGATATATCGGTAAATGGACCAACAAATGTGAAATGGAGTCTTTCTACTAATAAGGCAACTGTAGATATAACAAATAACGAATGAAGATAGTCCATGAAGGAGCGAATATATAATGGGTAAATATTTTGGTACTGATGGAGTACGTGGAATTGCAAATAGTCAGTTAACACCTGAATTAGCCTTTAAACTAGGACGTTTTGGTGGATATGTACTAACAAAAGATAAACAGCGTCCGAAAGTATTAATTGGAAGAGACACTCGTATATCGGGTCATATGTTAGAAGGAGCATTAGTTGCTGGACTTTTGTCTATCGGGGCGGAAGTTATGCGTTTAGGTGTCATCTCGACTCCAGGGGTCGCATATTTAACAAAAGCGTTGGGAGCACAAGCTGGAGTAATGATATCAGCTTCACATAACCCTGTAGAGGATAATGGGATTAAGTTTTTTGGAGCAGATGGCTTCAAGCTCTCAGATGAACAGGAAAAAGAAATAGAAGGCCTACTAGATCAAGAGGTAGATACTCTACCTCGACCAATAGGTGGAGACCTCGGTCAAGTTAATGATTATTTTGAAGGCGGCCAAAAATATTTACAATATCTAAAACAAACAGTTGATGATGATTTCTCTGGCCTTCATGTGGCACTAGATTGCGCGCATGGCGCAACTTCATCTCTTGCTATGCATTTGTTTGCTGATTTAGATGCTGACATCTCTACTATGGGAAATTCGCCGAACGGTTTAAATATTAACGATGGTGTTGGGTCAACACATCCAGAGAAGCTAGCGAGTATGGTAATTGAAAAGAATGCCGATGTCGGCCTTGCGTTTGACGGAGATGGAGATCGATTGATTGCAGTTGACGAAAAAGGTCAGATTGTTGATGGTGACCAGATTATGTTCATCTGTGCTAAGTATATGAAGACACAAGGTAAATTAAAACACCAAACTGTAGTTTCCACAGTAATGAGTAACCTAGGGTTTTATAAAGGATTAGAAGAATCAGAAGTAAAAAGCATACAAACGGCTGTTGGAGACCGTTATGTGGTAGAAGAAATGAAAAAAGGCGGATATAACCTTGGCGGAGAGCAATCAGGCCATATCATTTTCTTAGACTATAATACGACTGGTGATGGAATGCTGTCAGCTATTCAACTTGTAAACATCATGAAACAAACTAAGAAATCACTTTCTCAGTTAGCAAGTGAAATGGTGAAGTTTCCACAAATTTTAGTGAATGTAAAGGTTAGAGATAAATATAAAGTAATTGAAAATGAGGAAATCGTAAATACGATCAAAGAAGTTGAAGCGGGAATGAATGGAAATGGGCGCATTCTAGTGCGTCCATCAGGAACTGAGTCGCTTGTAAGAGTGATGGCAGAGGCACCTACTGAGGAAGTTTGTCGCCAAATAGTGGATAAAATAGCAGCTGTTGTCACAAAAGAAATGGGAATTGAATAGAGTAATCACATAAACCAAAATATGCATGAGTGGAAGTGAAGGAACCTCTCATGCGTATTTTCTTTATGGTTACAGTAAAATAATGGATTTTGGTTGACGGTCCACCTTTTTCTGTGTATGATTACTTTTGTGGATTTTGATTCAGAATAGAGAAAGGTGGATTGTAAGGTTTAGACTTAACTTAAAAGCGCCTGAACTAAACCTAAGAGAGATGGTTTAGTTGACGAGGAGGAGGCTTATCGAAGTTTCGGCGGATACCTCCCGGCTGATGTCACAGCCGTAAATCTTTACTTAAAAACAGAGAGGTGACTTTCTGAACAAAGTGTAAGGGTTTGACAATGATTTAAACTTAATTAACTAAAATAAATCATTAGAAAGGGGCATGGGGCCCCACTTCCATGCCCCTCTAGGGAGGAAGTACAGTATGTGCGGAATAGTAGGATATATTGGTAAGCAGGATTCAAAAGAGATTTTATTACGAGGACTTGAAAAGCTTGAATACCGTGGCTATGATTCAGCAGGAATTGCAGTCGTTAATGAAAATGGAGTTCAAGTTTTCAAGGAAAAAGGTCGTATTGCAACATTACGTGAGGCAGTGGATGAAGCTGTAATTGCTCCTGTAGGAATTGGGCATACGCGTTGGGCAACACATGGAGTACCAAGCAAGGTTAACGCTCACCCACATCAAAGTAGCTCAGAGCGTTTTACGTTAGTTCATAATGGAGTAATTGAGAACTATAACCACTTAAAGCGTGATTATTTAGACGGAGTTTCTTTCAAAAGTGATACAGATACGGAGATTGTGGTTCAACTGATTGAGAAGTTTGTAAATGATGGTCATCAGATTGAGGATGCTTTTAAAGAAACACTAAAGTTATTAAAGGGCTCGTATGCTATAGCACTTCTAGATAATCAAGACCAAAATACGATCTATGTTGCAAAAAATAAAAGTCCATTACTTGTTGGTTTAGGTGATGATTTTAATGTAGTAGCAAGTGATGCTATGGCTATGCTACAAGTAACCAATCAATACGTTGAGCTTATGGATAAAGAGATTGTAATCGTAACTCGTGAATCCGTTACTATTAAGACCCTAGAGGGACGTGTAGTTGAGCGTGCACCTTACACAGCAGAGCTTGATGCTAGTGATATCGAAAAAGGAACATACCCTCACTACATGTTAAAAGAAATTGATGAACAACCAGCGGTGCTTCGTAAAATTATCGGTAACTATCGAAATGACAACGGTGAACTTACCGTTGATGAAGAAATCCGTCAAGCAATGGTTGATACAGATCGAGTTTATATCATTGCAGCGGGAACTAGCTACCATGCAGGTTTATTAGGTAAGCAATATATTGAAAAAATAGCACAAATTCCGGTTGAGGTTCATATCTCAAGTGAATTCTCTTACAATATGCCATTACTATCTGGTAAACCATTATTTATCTTTATATCACAGAGTGGTGAAACTGCAGATAGTCGTGCTGTATTGGTTCAAGTTAAAGAAATGGGTTATAAGGCATTAACAATTACGAATGTTCAAGGCTCTACTCTTTCGCGTGAAGCAGATTTTACACTTCTATTACATGCAGGTCCTGAAATTGCTGTAGCTTCTACTAAAGCATATACGGCTCAAGTAGCAGTTCTTTCAATCCTAGCTCGTGATGCAGCAAGAGCAAAAGGAATTGAAATTAGCTTTGACTTAAGTAAAGAGCTTGGAATCGTTGCAAGTGCAATGGAAACACTTTGTGATGATAAAGAAGAGATGGAAAAGATTGCTCGTGAGTATTTATCTACTACACGTAACTGCTTCTTTATTGGGCGTGGAATCGACTATTATGTAGGGATGGAAGGTGCTCTTAAACTAAAAGAGATCTCTTATATCCAAGCAGAAGGTTTTGCAGGTGGAGAGTTAAAGCATGGTACCATTGCGCTTATTGAAGAAGGAACACCAATTATCGCTCTAGCAACTCAAGAAATTGTAAACCTAGGAATCCGTGGAAATGTAAAAGAGGTAGTAGCTCGTGGAGCAAATCCTTGTATTATCTCCATGAAAGGCTTAAATGAGGAAGATGACCGTTATGTAATTTCTGCAGACGTTCATGAGTTGTTTACACCATTATTGTCCGTTATTCCAGTACAGCTTATTTCTTACTATGCAGCACTTCACAGAGAATGTGATGTTGATAAGCCAAGAAACTTAGCTAAGAGTGTAACAGTTGAATAAATAGATTGAAAAACCAGTAAGAACAATTCCTGTTCCTACTGGTTTTTTTATTTTGAATGCTAATTCATCATATTCTGCTATTAATGAGTTTCTTCTAAATAGTTCAAACTAAATCAGAAAGGAGGAGTACCAATGGAACGACTATCTTATAAACAATCGTGGTTTGGGAATGTGAAGGGAGATGTCCTTTCTGGTATAGTTGTAGCGCTTGCATTAATTCCTGAAGCTATTGCTTTTTCAATTATTGCTGGTGTTGATCCGATGGTAGGTTTATATGCCTCATTTACAATTGCAGTAGTGATTGCCTTTGTAGGTGGTAGGCCAGGAATGATTTCAGCAGCTACTGGTGCCATGGCATTACTTTTTATTGATTTAGTAGCAGATTACGGGCTTCAATACCTTTTAGCTGCTACCATACTAACAGGAATTATTCAGATCCTGTTTGGGATTTTTAAATTAGCCAGATATATGAAGTTTATCCCGAGATCAGTTATGGTTGGATTTGTAAATGCATTAGCTATTATGATTTTCACATCTCAATTGCAGCATTTTGTTGGAGAACAGTGGATAATGTTTGCGCTTGTGGGACTAACTCTAGCGATTATATACTTATTTCCTTATTTTATAAAAGCAGTGCCTTCGACATTAGTCGCGATTGTAGTGATAACGGCTTTATCCATTTTCATGAACTATGGAGTTAGAACAGTAGGAGAGATGGGAACGATTACTCAGACTCTCCCACAATTTTTTATACCAAGTATTCCTCTATCGTTTGAAACAATTATAATCATTTTCCCTTATTCTTTGGCTCTTGCTGTTGTTGGATTATTGGAGTCATTATTAACAGCTACAATTGTGGATGATATGACAGACTCAGATAGTGATAAGAATGTTGAGAGTAGAGGTCAGGGGATCGCCAACATTATAACAGGCTTTTTTGGAGGAATGGCTGGATGTGCGATGATTGGGCAATCTGTCATTAATGTAAAATCAGGAGGCAGAGGACGGCTTTCGGCCTTAGTAGCCGGTGTATTCCTAATGTTCTTAATTGTTGTACTTGGGGATATTGTTGTTCAAATACCTATGGCTGCATTGGCAGGTGTTATGATCATGGTTTCTATCAGTACATTTGATTGGAATTCCTTACGAACGTTAAATCTAGTACCAAGAAGTGATGCAATTGTAATGGTTGTTACGGTTTTAGCGGTTGTTTTTACTCATAACCTAGCAATCGGGGTATTCACTGGTATTTTACTTAGTGCAATTTTCTTTGTGTCTAAAATTTCAAGAGTACGTGTAGACAGTAAGCTAGATGGGAATATAAGAATATATGAAGTAAAAGGAGAACTCTTCTTTGCATCAGTAACGGAACTGATGACTATATTTGATTATAAAGAAGAGGTTCAAAAGGTGGAAATTAATTTAAGTCGTTCTCATATTTTGGATGACTCGGCAGTTGCAGCAGTAGATAAAGTAGTTTCAAAATTTGAATCAAATGGAATACAGGTAGAGGTAACAGGGTTAAATGAAGATAGTACTGAATTAGTTGGAAAACTAGCCAATAAATTAAGCTCGCATTAAAGGATGGGTGATGGAAGTGTATAAAAAGATTGTATTAGCTACAGATGGTTCTGAACATTCCAAGCGGGCTGCTGAGAATGCCATTCATATAGCAACTTGTACACCTGGATCAATGATTGAAGTCATTTATGTGGTAAATGCAGAGCGTGCTAAATCGGATGTATTAGCTAACTGGAATTCTATTGAAATCAATGATTCACGGAAAGAAAGAATGAAGGATGTTGAAAGGCAAGCAAAGGAAGCCGGAGTAACATATGAGATTAAAGTCCTTCATGGTGAGCCTGGTCCAGTTATTGTTGATTATATTAATAAATCTGATGCTGATATTGCAGTGATTGGAAGCAGAGGGCTTAATAAGCTACAAGAGTTTGTTTTAGGGAGCGTTAGTCATAAAGTTGCAAAACATGCCAATTGCCCAGTACTAATAGTAAAATAAGGCTTTTGAGGTAGTAGCTCTTTTAAACTGGTCTGCTATTTAAAAAAGCAAAATAAAAAAATGCCAAAAAAGATTCTAGGTTAACTAGAATCTTTTTATATTGTATTCAAAATGCTACGAACTTTTTTGGACCTGTTTATATAAATATCGGTAAGACTTTGCCTCTTCTACCATCCCTAGCTCATGATACAATTTTGTGAGCCATTTGATAGAGTGAGGATTTGTAGGGTTTAATTCTAGGTCCCAGAGAAAACATTCAAGCGCTTGTGGCAGTTGATGTACTTTATAATATAACTCACCCATTACGTGCTGTTGTTCGGGGTCTTCTCTAATTTTATACATGGTTTGGATATGATTAATCACGAGCAATGGTCGATCGAATAATGGTTGAAACCATTTATAAATATAGCTAATATCGTGATATTGAAATAGCCGTGGGAGTAGGGACTGTAACAAGCTCTCTAGTTGGTGGACGTTCCCGTGGATAAGGTGTTGGGACTTAAACTGATCAAAGGACAATATAAAGGTGGATTTTAGCTGGTTAACAATCATAATAAGTTGATCTATTTGTCTAGGTGTAAATGGTTCATTTGTCTCTGTTAAAAAGAGGAGGGCCTCTTCAATTTGATTTTGTTCCAATAGTTGAGAAAGAATAAGACTTTGTATTTGCTCTTGATTTACCTTAGTTTGCCTGTGAATAGAATAGAGAAGAGAAAGAGTATCTATTTCTAAATGCTTAGTAGTAATCATTAAATGGGAAAGATGATCGTCGAAGTTTTCAGAATCAAAGGTAAGCAGGTGACAATATAGAACGAGATTTTCTAAATACCTGGATTCAGTGTGTAGTTTAGTCTGGAGAAGGTTAACATCGTATAAAGAAGACAGCTGTAAATAGAGCTGGTTTTCTGCATATAGGGGATCAGAATGTAGCAGTGTCTCTATTTCTGAATGATATTGTAGGGAATATTTTTGATAATCGATATGAGTAATAAGCGACTGAGCCCACTGGTTATTTGGATATTTATTTAAGATGAGGTGGAGCATTCGGAAAGCCTTTAGAAATTTCCCATCCCTACGGAATTGTAGACAGATCTCTTTCAACGAGGAAATAATGGTCTCTTTTTTTACATAGGAGTCAAAAAGGGTGAGAATGTGTGCGGATTCAACTTGCTCGTATTTCTGCTTAATAAGCATCCAAGTTTGTTTGATTGTAGGAAATGTTTGAATAGAATTAATAGTTAATAATGATTGAATGACAGGGTGTGGGCTAGGGAGGAAAATGCCTTTGGTTATTACATCCCTTAGGATTGATTTACGTTTCATCTTTGGTGTGTTTTTACCAGTTAGAAATTGATCTTTATAGAAGAATAGGTAATAACACTCATCATCCTCAATGGTATAGGCTTCCATAACTTCAAAACCTTGAAATAGATAGAGACCGTAGATTTTTAGTTTTTGACCATTTTTCAAGCATAGTTGCTGGTGCTCTTGCTCTTTAGTCATATCGTATCTCCTTTTATTATCATTTTCTATATTATATCATTGGTGGAGTGTAATGAAAAATTAGGGTAGAGTACATAAGGACTTAACATTTAAGTTCAACAGGAAATATTTTTTGGGAAATAATGTTGGGCATGCAAATTGAAACGTTAAATTTCAAATCGCATTTATTTGTTAAAACAATGAAATTTATTCTCAATTAAGTATTGCTTCCATATAAGTTTTGATATATAATCCTATTTGTTGATAATAATTATCATTACCATTTAGGGGGAATATAACGTGTCATCTATTACATATTTTTTAGGAAAGAAGAAACTATTTTCACTTATTGCTCTTTTACTTTGCTTTAGTATCTTTCTAGTCGGTTGTGGCAATCAAGCTGAAACAACAGAAGAGACTGAGACGGAAACACAAAGTGAAACGACAGAAGAAACAGAAGCAAGTGATGTTCGTGAAATTACACATGCATTAGGAACAACAACGATTGAAGGAACTCCAAAAAAGATCGTTACCTTATACCAAGGTGCTACTGATGCTGCCATCGCATTTGGTGTAACACCAGTAGGGGCAGTAAATGCTTGGTTACCAGAAGATCCTAAAATCTATGAGTATCTTAAAGCGGATTTAGAAGGAGTTACTCTTGTTGGTGACGAAACACAACCAAACTTAGAGGAAATTGCTAAGTTAAAGCCTGATTTAATTATCGCATCAAAGTTACGTCATGAAGAAGTGTATGCACAATTATCTGAAATTGCTCCAACTGTAGCACATGAAACTGTATTCATGTACAAGGAAACGGTTGAGTTAATGGGTCAAGCAATGAATCAAGAAGAAAAGGCAGAAGAAATTCTTGCAAATTGGGATAATCGTGTAGCTGATCTTTCTACAAAACTTCAGGAAAAACTAGGTGACAAATGGCCAGTGAATGTCTCAGTTCTTAACTTTAGACCTGACCATGCACGAATCTATAACACAGGCTTTGCAGGATCTGTTTTAGCAGAAGTTGGATTTACACGTCCAGAGAACCAACAAATCGAAGATGCTGTAACCATGCTAAATGATAAAGAAAGTATTACCGAAATGAATGCAGATGTGTTCTATATCTTTAATGAAAATGATCCAGCTGTACAGAAAACTTATGAAGAGTGGACTAGTCATCCGTTATGGAAGAACCTTGATGCTGTAAAGGCAAATCAAGTTTATGAAGTAGATGTAGTAACATGGAATATGGCTGGTGGTATCTTAGCAGCTAATTTAATGTTAGACGATATTTATGACAGATTTGGGCTAGAAAAATAATTTAAATGCAACAAAGGATAGGAGAA
The DNA here is from genome assembly GCF_011008845.1 of Bacillus mesophilus. GTDB lineage: Bacteria > Bacillota > Bacilli > Bacillales > SA4 > Bacillus_BS > Bacillus_BS mesophilus. The sequence continues at coordinate 14,308 of NZ_JAAIWM010000010.1, forward strand.
GGAGTTAATCTTTCTCCTTTTTTTGTTTCTATCTCTCAATTAATATTTTATTATATTTATAAGAACGACAAAGTAATGAAAGAGGAATTATATGAAAATTTTACTTTCCAGTACAACTTTAAAGACGATCGGTTTAGTTATTAGTGTTATTATATTTTTTATTTCCTTCTTATTAAGCATTGCACTTGGAAAAACACCAATTCCCTTTCAATTAGTCTATGATGCTATTTTTAATTATGATGAGTCCATCACAGAGCATGTGATCATAACAACTTCAAGAATGTCTAGAGCTGTCATTGCTTGCGTAATTGGTGCTAGCCTTGCGATAGCAGGAGCTTTAATGCAAGCATTAACTAGAAATCCTCTTGCGGCTCCTGATATTTTTGGAATTAATGCGGGTGCTTTATTTTTTGTTGTTTTTTCAGCAACCTTTTTATCAGTTGAATCACTAGTTAGTTATATGTGGATTGCTTTTCTTGGAGCAGCAGTGGCAGGTGCTTTAGTGTATTTCCTTGGTTCATTAGGAAGGGATGGTTTATCTCCTATTAAAATTGTGTTAGCTGGTGCAGCAATAACAGCTCTTTTTGTGTCCTTTACACAGGGATTACTAGTAATTGATGAACAAGGAATACAAAGTGTCTTATTTTGGTTAGCGGGATCTGTTGCAGGAAGAAGTATGGATATGCTTTTACCTGTTTTGCCTTTTATGCTTTTATCAATAGTCATTGCCTTGTTTTTAGGTAGAGCCATTAATATCCTCATCACAGGAGAGGATATTGCTAAAGGTTTAGGCCAAAATACAATTTTAGTGAAATTGCTGATTGGGATTATAGTTGTATTTTTAGCAGGAGGATCAGTAGCTGTTGCTGGTTCAATTGGATTTATTGGTTTAATGGTTCCGCATATGGTTCGAGGACTTGTAGGTACTGATTATCGTTGGGTAATCCCTTACAGTGCTATAGTTGGAGGAAGCATATTGCTACTAGCAGATATTGCTGCAAGATTTATCTTGATGCCTGAAGAAATGCCTATTGGTGTAATGACTGCTATATTAGGGACGCCTTTCTTCATTTACATAGCCCGTAGGGGGATTACAAAAAATGACTAAAATTTACTCTGTTAGAACGAAGAAAAATTCCTTTTCTTTTCAACTATATAGAAAAACAGTAATGATCTTTTGTGTTGGTATCTTACTATCTCTATTGTTATTTTTGTTAAGTTTATCATTAGGTAGTACTTTTATAAATCCTATAACGGTCATCTTACATTTATTTGGCTATGGTAGTGGTGAACATGATTTTACTCTTAATACACTAAGACTCCCTAGAACAATACTGGCTTTTCTGGTAGGGGCTGCTCTCGGCGTATCGGGGTTAATTCTCCAAGGTATTATCCGTAATCCCTTGGCATCACCAGATATAATCGGTGTAACGGGTGGTGCTTCTGTAGGGGCAGTGATCTTTATTGTATATTTCACGGGAACAATTAGTGTAGTATGGCTTCCGCTAGCAGCATTCTTAGGAGCAGCCATTGTAACAGCTATCATTTATGTACTTTCTTGGAAGAAAGGGGTTACCCCAATACGATTAGTACTAGTTGGTATCGGAATTGCAGCTGCGATGAAAGCATTCACCATGCTAATGCTTGTGGCAAGTGATACGGTGCTCACTACTAAAGCTTATCTATGGTTAACAGGGAGTTTATATGGAGCTAATTGGCAGGATGTCTATTCAATGTTACCTTGGATGCTAATCTTAATTCCTCTTACATTATTTTTTTCGAGAACGATTAACGCTAAAGAATTAGGAGATGACATTGCAGTTGGACTAGGAATCAGAGTTCAATTAAATCGTTTCCTTCTTCTAATAATCAGTGTTGGGTTAGCCGGTGCTGCTGTAGCATTTGCAGGAGGGATAGGCTTCGTCGGTTTAATGGCTCCACATATTGCAAGGTTGCTTACTGGTCGGTCATTTGCAGGACTTGTCTTTATTTCATCACTAGTGGGGGGAATAATGGTCATTATTGCAGATATCGTAGCAAGAACCGCCTTTTTGCCACTTGATATTCCGGCCGGTGTATTTACAGCAGGAATTGGGGCTCCATTTTTTATTTATCTATTGTACAGAAATAGACATATGTAAGCAAAAAAAGGTACCTTTAACAAAGGTGCCTTTTTATGTGGGAAAAATTCTCGAAAAAATGAACTTTTTACTGCTTAAAATACTCATATAGGAGAGAGGTGAAGGCATGGATGTTGTTCAAATGGTCAAGAAGGCAAAAAAGAGAGATCAAGAGGCTGTACTTCAGTTAGTAATGAATCAAAAGGACGAGTATTACCGGCTGGCCTATACGTATATGGGAAATCAACATGATGCTATGGACGTAATGGAAGAAATGATTGTCATCCTTTATGAGAAGATTCACCAACTTAATAAGGAAGAATCCTTTTACAGCTGGAGTAAAACAATTTTAGTAAACAGGTGTAAGGATATACTGAAGAAACAGAATAAATTGATACTCATGAGTGAATGGGATCATCACCAGGTGAATCGTAAGGAAAGGGAGCAAATCAATGCTGACCCCTATGAGCTTAGTGAACAACAAATGGATATCAACTTATTACTGGAGAATATAAATAACCAGCAGGCTGAGGCTATTAAATTAAAATACTTTCATGATTTAGATTATAAAACTATTTCAAAGATAACCAATGTTTCTATAGGAACAGTTAAATCTAGAATTTTTCAAGGATTAAAGAGAATGAAAAGCCTGTATGGAGGTGATGGAGTTGAATGAAATTGAAGAAAAGCTGAATGAGGAAAAGAAGCGACGAATGCTCCTACAAGTTGCACCACTTGAACTTGAGGGGCGGTTAAGAATGGCATTGGATTCATCCACTGCCCAGAATTCAAGACGAAGATTACCAACTCTCTGGGTGTCTCTAGCTGTATCTTTAATGATTTTCTTATTTGCTGGATATCATTATAATGCTTTAGCATTCTATGGTAAAAAAATACTGGGATTCGAGCAAATGTTTAATCATACATTGAAAGAGCTAAATGAAGCGGGTAAAGGGCAAATTGTGAATCAAACCCAGACTTTATCGGATGGTACAGAGCTGACTGTAAATGGCCTCATGACAGATGCAAATCGAATGATTATTTACTATACATTAACAAATCCCAATGGTGTGGAAAAAGCGTACAGTGATCTTTTTCAGCCTAATCGCATAACTGGTTTATTTACTAGGGCTGATTATGAGGGTGGTCAGGGTATCATTAACGAGGCTGGAACTGAGTTTAAGGGGTCTATGGATTTTGAGTCTCCCAATCCGTTTGCTAAAAAGCTATCACTTCACTATTGGGAATACCTCGATGGAGGTAGGATGTTAGAGCACAAGATATCCTTGCCATATGATCCTAATCAAGCGATGAAGGGAGAAACTAAACAATCCATTAATCAGAATGTGAAGGTTGATCAAGGGGAAATTCAATTTCATTCCATTTTAGCCTCACCAACAGTAACTGTTGTTTCTGGAAAGTTACATGTAGATAATTTTGATCGTATTAATCTAGGCCTGCATGATATTGAACTATTGGCAAATGGTAAGTCAGTTCCTATTATGGGGAGTGGTGTTAAAAGCTCAAGATTAGGGGGGCAGAATTTTGAGATTGACTTTGATGCACTGCCTTCAAATCTGAAAACTCTACAATTGAATGTGAAGAAATTTGTAGGTTACAAAGAACTTGATACCACAATAACATTAAATACGGAAGCACAGGAATCTTATCTTATACAAGAGATTAGTCAGTTACACATTAGAGAAATTACCTCCACTTCCGATGGTGTAGAAATTAAAATTGCAACGGATGAATCGATTCTGCTGGATGGTGTTTATTTGATAACTAGTAAGGGTAGGGTAGAATTGCAAACAACGATCGGACAGAAATTTCAGAAAGAACAAGACGGGCAAGTTTTAAAAGAGAGGACGCTTCTATTTAAAACGAACGACGAGCCTCAAAAATTGTTAATAGAAGGTATCCATTATAGCAAGGAGTATAACCAGATGATTGAGATACCTTTAGATTAGAATAATTTATCTTCCTGTTGGAACATAAATACCCTAAATTTACCAAGGGTAATGATATTGATGATATAATTAGAAAAAGGTGCAATTCAAAGCTTTTATTATACTCAACTAAGCAGCATAACGTTAAATGGGGGAGATCTTTAGGAGAGTATACTTTCTTAAGGTGTTGGTAGGTTTATCAATATTATTTGGAATATCATCATTAATTTCTAATATATTTGACTTTAATTTTGTAAATGTTGCCTTTGTAGTTGGTGGTGTAGTTTGTTTTGCTAGTATAGGAGGTCAAGTATTTCCTCACATGGCAGAAGCAAATATATCGACAAAAGCACTAGGAAACTATGTCCCCAAGACAAAATTCAGAGAAAATATAACCAAACTCAACCCATATTTAGTAGCATCGGGTGCATTTTTATTATCAACAATTGTAATACCATTTACGTAGACTTTCTTAATCGGGCTGATGACCAAGGTCATCAGTCCTTTTTGGTTCTTCTTAGATGCATTTACGAAAGTTCCGAACAAGGAAAATCCAGCTGGAGTTAAGGGGCAAAGTGCTCGTAAAAGAAATTTCAACGAATATCAAATTGAAATAGTTGGGGAAGTGGTATCTGTTGCTCAGCTATTAGTAGATTTTTAATATACTAGGTTAGTATACTCACTCTGAAATTTGGCAATGCTATAGTCAGAGGTGAGGGGAAAATGAAATTAATTGGTATGGTGTTAAGTATGTTTGTCCTTTTCAATATTATTCCAAATAGCCAAAACCAAATGGTAGAAATAGTAGAAATGGCAGAAGGCCAAGGTATTACAATAAACAGCTGGAAAATATATATGCAAGAGGCTGTTCTATATGCCTCAACGGATAAAGAAGCTAAACAAAAAGTAAATGAGCTTAAAACTTATGCACAGGATTTTGAATTCTATATAGATAAACAAGAACATCATGAGGATCACTATCAACTAATGGGTGAGAAAACAGGTGATGTTGATGCGATTAATGAAGTAGCCATCATCACGGTTTATGAAGATGATCATAATAAGAGAATTTCACTTTCCTTTGAGATAACAGGAAATGAATGGAGTTCAGATACATGGAACTATCTTAAACGTACTTACAAGGAGCAGGTAAAGAATCCCAATGTTTACTATTCCGTGTATGGTTCAAAGGCAATTAACAACAGTTTAAATATATCAGATGAAGCGGGCCACATCCTAGATTACCTTGAAGCAGAACCAATAGAAGGTATGACAGAGGAGGATTTTATATCAATTTCAGCATATAAAGAAGACTGGGAAATGGAGATTAAAACAAACGGTAATAAAGCATTTAATGTGCAAATTGGATTACGTGCAAACCCAGAAACCAATCAGTTCGATATAGCAATTGGAACACCTATTATCACTTCAGGTTATTAAAAGGATAGAATAAGCAAATTAATTAATGGTAGAATACTTCTAGAATAACTATTACAAAAAAGCTTGGACGACGACCCCAAGCTTTTTTAATTTGCTTCATTGAAAAGTGATGTTATTTACTACAACTATATACATACGCAGGTGGAATGTTTCTGAGCTCTCTTATAACCTCTATAGTTTTAAAGTAGTCATTAAATAGTGATTTATTGATTCGACTATATTGAAAGGTAATAAATTTACCTCTTGGAGATAGAAGGCTTGCCGTTTTAATTAAGATATTGTGAGAGACCTGTCTAGGTAAACTTGCAAACGGGAGACCAGAAACGAAAAAATCTACATATGGAATAGAGAGTTGTTTAAGAATCCCTTCAATATCTTCTGCTGAAGCATTGAGCACATGTAGATTAGGCTCGTCCTGATAAGACTCAATCAGGTGCTGATAAAAGGTTTCATTGCTTTCGATAATAATAATCACGGTTTCTTTTCTTCTTCTTTTCAATAATTGTTTGGTAAAAACACCTGTTCCAGGACCATATTCTACTATGTACCTTGCGTGTTTAAAGTCAATTTGCTTAACCATTAATCGAGCAAGATATTGAGAACTAGGTGTGATGGCTCCGACCGTTCTTGGACGGAAAATATATTGAAATATAAAGGATAAGCGTTTGATCGTTCTCACTCCATTTTACTTTGGAAAAATTTTTATATAGACTATCTTACCATATAAAAAGAATTGCACTTGAAGAATAAGTAATTTTATATTGTGAAGCACCTAAAAATATAAGTAAAATAAGTACTATATATATTCATTAATGAAATAGAATCCTAAGAATTAATGCTAAAGAGGGGGAGTATGGTGGGGCTTGATTATGTACTTATACAAAAATTACTACTTTCACTAGTACTAGGGGCAGCTGTAGGATTAGAGCGAGAATTGAAGAAAAAGCCTTTAGGTTTAAAGACGACTATTGTCATATCAGTAAGCTCATGTTTATTAACATTTGTCTCGATTGAAGCTTCAAATTATTATGCAGTGGCTTATGAAAAGCCAATGGATCCTTTACGACTTGCAGCTCAGATCATTTCTGGAGTAGGTTTTTTAGGTGCAGGTGCTATTCTACGAAGAAATAATGATGTGATTAGTGGGTTAACAACGGCTGCTATGATTTGGGCTGCAGCGGGTATAGGGATTACTGTAGGAGCGGGTTTCTACACTGAAGCAATTCTGGCAACAGTCATTATGCTTATTTCAGTTGAGATGTTAAGTCCGCTTTTGAAAAAGATAGGTCCAAAAACGCTAAGACAAAAAGAAATTCGATTAAAGCTAGAGGTGAAAAGAGACATTTCCTTAAAGGAAACCTTTCAGCATGTAAGAGATCTCGATATTACTATTCAACGAGTTAAAATAAAGGATGATCAAGCTAAAGAATGTCGCCTTGTTGATCTAGTGGTTACGATTGATCAAACTAGATATACTTCGGACGTATATGAGGATATTAAATACTTAAGAGAAGTAAACTCAATTGAGATTGAGCTTTTATAGAGTGTAGAGATAGGGGTGAGGACCTTGATAACTAACCAATTATATAGACTCCTATTTTTGTTATGCTTTTCAAGCCTAGTTTTATTAACAGGATGTTCTAGTAATAAGGAGGATCAACAAGTTGAACTGACGATTTCAGCTGCAGCCAGTTTAGCAGAAGCATTAGCTGAAGTTAAGGCTACCTTTGAGAAAGAAAACCCTACTATTAAGATTAACTACAGCTTTGGTTCGTCAGGTTCTCTGCAAGAACAAATCATACAAGGGGCTCCAGTGGACTTGTTCATTTCTGCAGCTGAGGATAAGTTTGTAACATTAGTGGAGGAAGACCTGATTAAGAAAGAGGATTCAAGTATTCTATTAACAAATGAGTTAGTTCTTATATCATCAAAAGAGACAGAAGATCTTCATTCTTTTCAAGATCTTCTGAATGCTGAAAGAATCTCTATCGGCATACCTGAATCAGTTCCAGCAGGACAGTATGCAAAGGAAGTTTTGGAAGCAGAGGATTTGTGGAATCTGATTCAAGAAAAGATAGTATTTGCAAAGGATGTTAGGCAGGTACTTACATATGTGGAGACAAAAAATGTAGATGCAGGCATCGTTTATCATACAGATGCGCTTCTTTCAGAGAACGTTAAAATAGTTTCAGTAGCTGAAAAGAAATCTCATTCACCTATTGTTTATCCGCTAGGTATTTTAAGTAGTTCAGCCCACAAGTTGGAAACAAGGAAATTTTATGAGTACCTACAAAGTAAGGGAGCGTTAATGATATTTGAAAAGTATGGGTTTAGTACAGTCGAGGGTAATAGCTAGGTAGAAGGAAGTTTTTAAAAGTTTAATCCATATTTTATGTTAGTAAGAATCAAAAATTAGAATGCTCGGAGTGGTTAAATTGCCAATTCATTATAATGAGAAAACAAAAGAGTTTCATTTACAAGCACTAGATGTAAGTTATATTTTTACCATCCTACCGAATAATCAGCTTGGTCACTTATATTATGGAAAACAAGTTCGTCACCGTGAAAACTTTTCCCATTTGCTTAGATACCAATCTAGAGGATATACCCCAGCTGTATATGAAGGAAATCATGAGTTTTCCTTAGATTTAACATTGCAAGAATTTCCGGCTTATGGAACTACTGATTATCGTGAGCCTGCCTATCAAATTCTGCAGGAGAATGGGAGTCGAATTACCAACTTTGAATACAAGACTCATACCATTTACCAAGGAAAGCCTAAATTAGACGGACTACCTGCAACATATGTAGAAATGGACGAAGAAGCAACCACCCTTGAAGTTACTTTAGAGGATTCGTTACTCAAGGCTGAAATTAAGTTGTTATATACAACGTTCGAACATTCAAGTGTAATAACTAGAAGTGCAAAACTAAGTAATTTCGGTGAACAAAGGCTAAATCTTACAAGAGCATTAAGTTCCAGCGTTGATTTAAGAGATGCTAATTTTGAGATGATTCAACTTTCGGGAGCTTGGATTCGAGAGCGACATATTAAGACTAGAAAATTAGAGCGTGGAATTCAAGGGATATCTTCAACTAGAGGGGCTAGTAGCAGTCAACATAATCCATTTGTCGCTTTAAAAAGACCTGAAACAACTGAACATAGTGGAGAGGTATATGGCTTTAGCCTTGTGTATAGTGGAAACTTCCTTGCACAGATTGAAGTAGATCACTATGATGTGACCAGATTAACAATGGGGATTAATCCCTTTGACTTTAATTGGTTACTAGAAAGTGGAGAAAGCTTTCAAACACCTGAAGTGGTGATGGTATATTCAGAGAATGGATTAAATGATATGAGTAATACCTTTCATAAACTTTACAGAACACGCCTTGTTAGAGGAGAGTGGAGAGACAAAGATCGACCTGTGTTGATTAATAACTGGGAAGCGACTTACTTTGATTTCAATGAAGAAAAAATCTGCACTATAGCAGAAGAAGCCAAACACCTAGGCGTAGAACTTTTTGTATTGGATGATGGCTGGTTTGGTAAGCGTGATAATGATACGACCTCTTTGGGGGATTGGTTTTCAGATAAACGGAAGCTTCCAAATGGTGTTGAGGGACTAGCTCGTAAAATTGAAGAGCTAGGTTTAAAATTTGGGCTATGGTTTGAGCCGGAAATGATCTCTAAAGAAAGTGAATTATATAAAGATCATCCTGATTGGCTCATTCAAGTTCCGGATCGAAAGTTATCTCCTAGTAGAAATCAATATATCTTGGATTTCTCAAGAAGTGAAGTAGTCGACCATATATATAAGCAGATGGAAGCAGTTCTTGCCCATGCACCTGTATCTTATATTAAGTGGGATATGAACCGTAATATGACAGAAATAGGATCATTGCATTTTCCGTCAGAAAGACAAAGAGAGATTGCTCACCGCTATATTTTAGGGGTATATGATTTGTACGAGCGTCTAATCACAAGGTTTCCTCATATATTATTTGAATCGTGTGCAGGTGGAGGAAATCGATTTGATCCTGGAATGCTGTACTATGCTCCACAGGCATGGACTAGTGACGATTCCGATGCAATTGAAAGGTTGAAGATTCAGTATGGTACCTCTATGGTGTATCCGTTAAGTACGATGGGTGCACATGTTTCCGCCGTACCTAATCATCAGGTTGGTAGAAAAACGGATCTAGATATAAGGGCTAATGTTGCTTACTTTGGGATGTTAGGCTATGAATTAGACGTAACAAAGATGAGTACGGAAGAAAAAATAAAAATGAGCAAACAAATAACTTTTTATAAGGAACATCGAAATCTTATTATGAATGGAACGTTTTATCGTTTACAGAGTCCATTTGCAGATGACGGTAATATAACTAGTTGGATGATTGTATCAGAAGACAAACAAGAGGCCCTGGTTGGCTACTACCGGGTATTGGCAAGACCTAACCCGGGGTATAAGCACCTTTTACTTCAGGGATTAGCTGCAGAAAAGCAGTATAGAATAGTGGGACGGAGTCAAACGTTCTATGGTGATGAACTTCAAAATATTGGCTTATTGTTGGAAAAAGAATTCTCAGGGGCTGAAAGTTCTGAAGATCGGATAGTAGGCGATTTTGTCTCAAAAGTTTATAAAATTAGTGCTGTAGAATAATGTTGAAAAGGGGCGTACGAGTAATGTACGTCTCTTTTTTTCTAATAACTGTTATTGAATTTTAGTTTAAGCATGCTTATTATTATAGTTGGCAAGTATAAAACGAATAAAGGATTTGAGAGTATGCCATACACAAGACTTGATGTTGCAAAAAGGGCAGGGGTTTCCCCAACAACAGTTTCGAGAGTACTTAATAACAATGGATACGTCTCTGAGGATGTTAGAGAACGAGTACTTCTTGCCATTAAGGAACTAGAGTACGTTCCAAATCGGATCGCAAGAAGCTTGCGTACACAAAAGGTTGGTCAGGTAGCTTGTATTACACATGGTTTAAGTAACCCCTTTTACGCTGAAATTGTCCAGGGAATTGAGGAAGTCGTCATTGAGAATGGTTATACGTTTTCAATTTATAGTACAAGCCTTCAGCGAGAGAATTTATTCAACCTAGTCTATGATGGTTTTTATGATGGACTGATTATATTAACTGAATCTGAATTCATTGACGTCGTTGATTTTCAACAAGTGAAAGAACGAATTCCCATTTCTGTATATGGAGATTTTGACAATGAGACCTCAGTTCCAAATGTAAGTGTTAATTTGTATGAAGCTATGAAGAAGTCTGTAACCTATTTACTAGATAGTGGACATACTGAAATTGTATATCTAGGATACTCTAAACATGGTATTGATGGTGTAAAAGAGAATCCGAGATTTAATGGCTATGCTGATACATTATCTTCCAATGGAGTTATGCTAAGTTCTGATCACCTTCTATATGTTCCTAACTGGCAAGATACTTTATCTTCGGGCTACAATAAAGTAATTGAATTGTTAAATAAAAACATCTCTTTTACTGCCATAGCAGCGTGCAATGATTTAATGGCAATTGGTGCAATCCGAGCCTTGAACGAAAGAGGAATTCGTGTACCAGAAGATGTATCTGTCACCGGTTTTGATGATGTGGAAATCGCGAGGATGTTCAATCCTGCTTTAACCACTATTAGCCTTCCTAATCGTTTAATCGGGCGCTCTTTAATGGAAATTTTACTTCAACAATTAAAAGGTAATACGGATGTTAGGTCCATTGAATATGTACCAGAGCTAATAATTAGAGAGTCTGTTAAACAAATCATTTCTTAAAAAAAACTAGTTTGACAACTATATAGAATCGTAATAAACTAATTATGTAAAGCGTTTACAAAGCATAAAATTTCGCTTTACATAATATTTTAATTATAGTTCGTAAGAGTATCCTTATGTGGCTTTTAATCTGTACAAACGTGAAGGGAAAATAGTTTTCTTTTTAATGTGGACACGTAACCATATTTCGTGTTAGATTATATTTTAAAGAATTCTATTATATTTTCCCCTAATGTGGTTTCGAAACCATACTAAAATTTAAAAGTTGAATTCGAAACTAAACTACTGGTTATAATACTCATATTGATTATGCTTTTACAAACAAAACAAGAGTTAGGTGGTCGCCGTAAGAAAGCGATTACAAAAAAAGAAGGGGGATAAGGAAATGAAGAAAACGTGGAAGTTCCTTGTTTTACTAGTAATGCTAACAATGTTCACAGCAGCGTGTAGTAACGGTGAAGAATCAGGTAGTGGTTCAGATGACAAAGTTACTTTAACAGCTTGGGCATGGAATGTTAACGTAGGTGCTCTTGAGGCTGCAATGGAACAGTATAAGAAAGATCATCCAAATGTCGAACTAAAAGTTGAAGACATTGGACGTTTAGATGTATATGACAAGCTATCTACAGGACTAGCTGCAGGTGGGGTAGGGTTACCTGATATCGTTCTAGTTGAGGATGACCGTATTGGTGGTTATGTTAATGCGTTTCCAAAAGGATTCCTAAATCTTTCAGAAGAAGGATTTGATGAGAATGAAAACCTTTTCCCACAATTTAAGAATGATTTAGCTAAGGTTGACGGTACTTATTATGCAATGCCATTTGATGCAGGTCCAACAGGGGTATTCTATCGCCGTGATTTATTTGAGCAAGCGGGTGTAAACCCTGATGATATTGAGACTTGGGATCAATATTTAGAGGCAGGTAAAAAGATTTTAGATACTACTGGCGCACAAATGTTGCCAATTGATAAATTTAAAGATGATGCAACATTCCGTATGATGCTTAACCAACAAGGTGTATATTACTATGATGCGGAAGGAAATATCGACTTAACTCATCCAAGTGCTGTTCAAGCTATGGAAATGCAGAAAAAGCTTGATGACGCAGGTTTAGTTAAAAACATTAATGGTTGGAACGGTGTAGTTTCTGCTACAATCGATGGTTCTGTAGCAACTATTCCATTTGGTGCTTGGTATTATGGAACAATTATTGACCAAGCTGCTGATTCAAAGGGAAATTGGGGAGTATTCCAATTACCAGCATTTGAAGAAGGTGGAAACAGAGCAGCAAACCTAGGAGGAAGTAGCTGGATGATTCCTTCTGCAACAGAAAATAAAGAAGAAGCATATTCTTTCGTAGAATATTTCACAACTAATGTTGATGCTCAGTTAGTAGCAATGGAAGAGTATGGCTTATTCCCTTCACTTACTTCAGTATATGAAACTGATTCATTTACAGCAGAAGTTGAATTCTTTGGAGGTCAACCAATCTGGAAATTATTTGGAGATGAGATGCCAGACGTTCCATCTATTAATTACACTGAGGACTATTCAATTGGTCTAGACGAGTCAATTAAAGCTCAAGCTGATGTATTTAATGGAAAAGATTCAAAAACAGCATTACAAGAAGCAGCTGATCGCCTAAAAGATCGTACTGAGCGTGAAGTTAATAGTCACTAAAAATGAAATGAGAGATTTAGTAAATCTAGATCTCTCGTTTTTTTAAAGGCTTTGTTAAAGAATTGTGTTGATTAAAATGAGAATAAGAAGTTCCAAACGGCGTTTAACAATCTTGTTTAACAGAGCTTTTAGAAAAGTAATATTGTTCCTTTAAAGGAGAAGGTTAATAATGAAATCATCAGAAGTAGTAACGAAAAAAAGAAGATTATTTAAATCATATCAAATAGCTCCGTATCTTTTTATAGCTCCTGCTGTTATCTTATTTGCAATTTTCATGGCATATCCGATCGTGTCTTCATTGATATTAAGCTTTCAGTCTAGTCAAGGTGGAGTATATGAATTTAGTGGAATTGATAACTATAAACGACTTTTGGGTGATTCAATCTTCCTAACTGCATTAAAAAACACCTTCATTATAATGATTATACAAGTACCATTGATGTTATTTTTAGCTATTATTGTTGCAACTCTACTAAATTCAGCTCTTCTGAAACTTAAAGGATTCTTTCGAGTTTCATTTTTTCTACCCGCTGTTACCTCGTTAGTTGCATATGCGATCATTTTTTCTATCATGTTAATGGATGATGGTATCATCAACCAGCTGCTAAGTTTAGTAGGTTTAGATGCTATACCCTGGCTATCAAATCCAATTGGAGCAAAAGCAGCTTTAATTATAGCTATGACATGGCGTTGGGTTGGATATAACATGGTCATTTATTTAGCAGCTCTTCAAAACATCCCTGAGGAATTGTATGAAGCAGCAAGTATTGACGGTGCATCAAAAATTAGACAATTCTTCTCGATTACTATTCCACAACTTAAGCCGGTAATCTTATTTACAACGATATTATCAACGATTGGGTCATTACAATTGTTCGATGAACCTTTTACTCTTACAAAAGGTGGACCAAGTGATGCAACCTTAACTATCGGGATGTACTTGTATCAAACAGGTTTCCGATATTTCGAATTTGGATATGCATCTACAATTGCATATGTAATCGTTGTGTTAATCGGGATCTTAACACTTATACAATTCAAAGTAACGGGTGATAAATAATGAAGAAAAAAATGGGATTGAAAAAGCTCTTCTTATATATTGGCTTAACCATCGGTGCAATCGTTTCACTGTTTCCTTTTTATTGGGCTCTAATTGGTGCTACTAATGAAAGTGGAAAAATGTTTGCAAAGCCACCAAACCTTTTACCTGGTGATAAATTTATTGAAAATATTATAAACCTAAATGAAACAATCGGTATTGGTCGAGTGATGTTCAATTCGTTGTTTGTCTCAATTACTTATACGGTATTAGCACTCTTGATCTCAACTATGGCAGCATATGCGTTCGCAAAATTTAAATTTAAAGGAAGAGATTTAATCTTTTCTATCTTTCTTCTCTCTATGATGGTACCTTACCATGCACTAGTCATACCATTATTTAAAATGATGGCTGGATTAGGCTGGCTGAACACCTATCAAGCATTAATCTTACCAAATTTGGCCTATCCATTTGCCATTTTCTTAATGCGTCAAAATATGTTGGCTTTCCCAACCGCCTTAATAGAGGCATCAAGAATAGACGGTGCAGGAGAGTGGAGGATTTTTTGGAGCGTTGTACTTCCTTCCATGAAACCAGCACTTGCTGCAACTGCGATCTTCCTGTTTATGTTTCAGTGGAATAACTTCTTATGGCCATTAGTAGCTGTAAGCTCAACAGATATGTACACATTCCCTGTTGCCTTATCAAGTCTATTTGGATTATCAAGAATTGATTATGGTCAAGTAATGGCAGGTGTATCTTTAGCGACTGTACCAATTATCATTTTCTTCTTATTACTACAACGTCACTTTATCTCTGGAATGTTAGGAAGTGCTGTTAAGTAATTGGAAGAGGAGTATGTTATAACGCTCTGTTACCGTTTTAATTTTTAGGCTGTTTAAAGACGAGTGTTGATTTTTTGCACAGTTGAGTTGAAGTGGAAGGACGCGAGACTCCTGCAACGAAATTCAACAACAAGGGTTAACACAGCCAATTTTTACAACCAGGTTTAACAAAGTAAAAATTAAAGGAAGTAAAAGGAAGTGTGGATTTTATGACAACTGTGCCAAGTCTTAGCTGGCTTTCTGATTTAAGTGTTTTTTCAGTAAATCGACTTCCAGCCCATTCAGATCACATGTATTACGAAACGTTAGAAGAGGCAAAATACAACGTTCCTATGAAACTGCGTTACTCTTTAAATGGAGATTGGAAATTTAGTTATTCCATCAATCCTTTGAATCGTCCAGAAAAATTCTATCAAGAAGAGTTTGATTGTACTTCTTGGGGTGATATATCAGTCCCAGGTCATATTCAATTGCAAGGCTACGGTCAGCCTCAATATGTAAATACAATGTATCCATGGGATGGTAGTAATGACATT
This sequence comes from Bacillus mesophilus, assembly GCF_011008845.1. Lineage (GTDB taxonomy): Bacteria > Bacillota > Bacilli > Bacillales > SA4 > Bacillus_BS > Bacillus_BS mesophilus. The sequence continues at coordinate 29,725 of NZ_JAAIWM010000010.1, forward strand.
CGACCACCAGAAATTCCTATGGATTATAATCCAGTAGGTAGTTATGTGAAATATTTTACTGTCCCAGAAAATTTAAATAATAAGCCAGTATTTATTTCTTTCCAGGGCGTTGAATCTGCGTTCTATCTATGGCTAAACGGGAAGTTTGTAGGATATAGCGAAGACTCTTTTACCCCGTCTGACTTTGATATCACACCGTATTTAACAAGTGGAGAAAACAAACTAGCAGTCGAAGTGTACCAGCGTAGTACGGGGAGCTGGCTTGAAGATCAAGATTTTTGGAGATTTTCAGGAATCTTTAGAGATGTCTATCTCTATGGTATTCCAGAATTACATGTCCAAGATATTGATGTCCAGGCACAACTAGACTCAACTTATTCAAAAGGTAATCTAAAAGTAAATTTAAAATTTCTTCAAGAAATTAAACATGACGCTACATTTGTAGCAAATTTGTTTGATCAACATCATACATTAATTGAATCAGCCAATGGTCACTTACAAAAAGAACTGAATACAGACTTTACTATTGACGTTGAAAAACCTGAGCTTTGGAGTGCTGAAAGCCCATATTTATATACACTATATATCCAAATATATAATGAACAAGGTAGTTTAATAGAGGTAATTCCTCAAAGAGTTGGATTTAGAAGATTTGAAATGATTGATAAGGTCATGTGTATTAATGGGAAAAGAATACTTTTCAAAGGTGTAAATCGTCATGAGTTTAATTCTCGTACTGGTCGAGCTATTACAAAAGAAGATATGCTTTGGGATATTGAAACAATGAAACGTAACAATATCAATGCGGTTCGTACATCTCATTATCCAAACCAAAGCTATTGGTACGAGTTATGTGATAAGTATGGGATATATGTAATTGATGAGATGAATCTTGAAACTCATGGATCTTGGCAAAAGATGGGCGTTGTAGAGCCGTCTTGGAACATACCAGGTAATAAACCTGAATGGCAGGATATCGTTATGGATCGTGCGATTTCTATGTATGAGAGAGATAAAAACCATCCATCTATCCTTATATGGTCATGTGGAAATGAAGCATATGCAGGAGAAGTAATCCTCAATGTTTCTGACTATTTTAGGTCAGTAGACCCAAGCCGTCTTGTTCATTATGAGGGAGTTTTCTATGATCGAAATTATAATGATACAAGTGATATGGAGAGTAGAATGTATGCTAAGCCAGCGGATATTGAAGCTTATCTAACCAATAATCCTGATAAGCCTTATATAAGCTGTGAGTACATGCACGCTATGGGGAATTCAGTTGGTGGGATGAACAAGTACACTGACTTAGAACATAAGTATCCTATGTATCAAGGTGGTTTCATTTGGGATTATATTGATCAAGCTCTTGTAAATAAAGATCGTTATGGAAACGAGTATTTGGCATATGGAGGAGATTTTGGAGATCGTCCAACAGATTACGGATTCTCAACGAATGGAATCGTCTATGCGAATCGTGAAGTTTCTCCTAAAATGCAGGAAGTAAAATACTTATATCAAAATATAAAGGTCACCCCAAACAAAACAGGGGTAACCGTTAAAAATGATAACCTATTTACAAGTACAGAAAATTGCCAACTTCAATATGCCTTACTTCATGAAGGCGTTGAGTTATATCGTGGTTTAACCGAAGTGATTGTCGGGCCACAGTCTGAAGGAAGCGTTATGTTTGAGTGGCCTGAGGGTCTTGCAAATTTACCAGGTGAATATTGTGTACACGCCTATATCACATTAAAGAAAAGCACGCTTTGGGCAGAAGAAGGACACGAAGTTGCATTCGGGCAATATATCTACAGAGTAACCGAACAAACAGACAATCAAATTCTAAATGAAAATATTAAATTAGTTATTGGTGATGTGAATGTAGGTGTTCACGGCAAAGACTTTAATGTGATATTTTCAAAGCAAGTGGGTAGCCTTGTATCCCTGAAATATGCAGGGAAGGAAATGATCTCAACTCCACCAGCTCCTTTATTTTGGCGTGCTACGACTGATAATGATAGAGGATATTCACAAGGCTTTGATTCTGGATTATGGTTTGCTGCAAGTTTAGCACGTAAATGTATTGCAACTGATGTTAAGGAAACAAATGAGGGTGCTGAAATTGCGTTCACTTATAAGTTTTCCATCCATAAGGAATTAGTGGTTAAAGTAGTATATAGTGTTTCTGCTAATGGTAGTCTACGTGTTCGTACCGTATACCATGGAGCTAAAGATTTGCCGCAACTCCCTATCTTTGCACTTTCTTTCAAGGTTTCAGCAGACTATGGGCAATTGGAATGGTATGCAATGGGACCTGAAGAAAACTATATTGATCGTTTAGAAGGAGCAAGACTTGATAGATTCAAAAATACCGTGTTAGATAATGTATCTGGATACCTCATGCCACAAGAATCCGGTAACCGTACCGGGGTACGTTGGGTAAAGGTTACAAATAATGTGGGTAAAGGAATAAAAATTTCCTCAACTCATGAACCAATTGAATGCAATATCTCACCATACACAGCATTTGAACTTGAAAGTGCACAACACCACTATGAATTGCCAAATGTACACTATACAGTCATTACTGTCGCAGGAAAACAGATGGGTGTAGGTGGCGATGATAGTTGGGGAGCACCAGTACATGATGAATATTTAATTAAACCCGATAAAGATATGGAGTTTGAATTCGAAATAAGTCGACTTTAGACAAAACTAATAGAAATAGGATTGCCTATCCATCATGGATAGGCTTTTCTATTTCCTATAGAATGGTTTGTATATTGCAGGTACTTTCATTTATAAGGGAGAATATCTAGGGACAGATACAACATCATATGACTTTTTAGGGGGAGACACAATGAAATTTCAGGCTTTAACTGAAAACTTATTAGTTCAAGCAGCAGGTATCTTATCAGAAAGGCATATTCTAGAGAGGAACGTACATCCAGAGCTTCCCTCTGAATATGAAAACCCACATATTGCACTTGAAGTACTAAGTCAACAGTTCAAACAAACTAATATCAGTGGAATCGCAGCACTTAGTGAGGATGAGTTAGTAGGTTTCCTGTTATTTCGTAAAAAAATGGACTCATCTAAAGGTCGTCAGATATGGGTGGATTACGAGAGCTTTGCTATTAAAGCGAGCGAAGATCCAAATCTGTATAGGTTCATGTATGCAACAGCTGCCGAACAATGGGTGAGAGAAGGGTACTTTGATCATTATATCGTTGTACCTAATGGGAATAGTGAGGTAGTAGAAGCGTGGCTGAAGCTAGGCTTTGCTTATGAACAGGTTCATGCCATGTTAGACATCTCGGTAGTACCTAGTAAAGAAGTAGATTGCAAGGAACTTACTATTAGATTGGCAAACGAAACCGATCGTCAGAAAATTAGAGAATTATCAACCCTTATCTTTGAACATCAGGTAAAAGCTCCGGTTTGGTCGCCATTGTTACCTGAAGATGTGGAGAGATTACAAGATGGTTATGAGGGTATGATTGAGGATGAGACAGTAGACTTATGGGTTGCTTATGAGGATGAGAAGATGGCTGGATTTCAAGCATATTGGGAAGTGAACTCAGATCTATCAAAGAAACCTCAAATGATGACGCCATATAAAAGTGTTGAGCTTGGTGTTGGAGGGACAGTTACCGACATGAGGGGAAAAGGAGTCGGAAAGCTACTCACTACCGTCGGAATCAATGCATTAAAGAAGAAAGAAACTACAGTTGTAGTGACAGATTGGAGAATGACCAATATTCAGTCCTCAAGCTTTTGGCCAAAGCAAGGTTTTAAGCCAATTGCTTATCGACTGTCTAGAAAAATCGACCCTGCAATTTCTTGGGCAAGTCCAACAAAATAAGTTTAATTCTTCAGATGTTGAATGGGTTTATTACGTAACTCTTAACGTGAATTTCAAGGAAGCCAAAAGTGCAATTACTAGATATAATACCTATAAAAATTTATAATGAAGAAAATTAAAGGGTGTGATGATGGTGAGCAAGGAAGAGCTATTGAAAGGTAAACGGGAAATTCTAGAGTGGGTTGAAAAATTAGATTCTGTTGAAGAACAGATGTGGTTTCAGCCTATGAGTGAAGGGAAATGGGCAATAGCAGATGTCATCTCCCATTTTATTTCATGGGACCGCTTTTGCATGGATTACCGAATGCCCTATATGGAAAAAGCCTTACCATTTCCCAAGCTGGATGTGAATGTGGATCATGTAAACAAGACAGCTTCCGTTTATGCACGATCTGGTATCACAAAGAAGCAACTAATTCATGAGTATGATCAAACTAGGGGGATGTTAGTATCCATACTAGAAGAATGGCCGGAGGAGACGTTTCATAAAGTTGTCAAGTTAGGTTCGCAAGAAATAAGGGTAGCAGACTATTTCTCCTCTCACATTGAGCATGATCAAGAACATATTAAAAAGATAAATGACTTCCTAGAAAAGAATTCAGCCAATAGTATTGAAACTGTTTAAAAGTAGGACATGAATAAAAACTGTTCGTAAGGTCACACTAAAAATGGAAAAAAAAGGTTTGGTAAACTATTGCATAATTGTACCCCCCTGTGGTATATTTACTCTTGAGGGGAGGTTTTAGAATGGCAGATCAAGAACAATTGGATACTTGCTGTTCATCTGAGGTAAGCTCTCGTAAAAGTCATCATTCTGAACAAACAAAACGTAATTTAGTTAGTCGGCTAAATCGGATTGAAGGTCAAATTCGTGGAGTTAAAGGACTAATTGAAAAGGATACGTATTGTGATGATGTTATTACTCAAATCTCTGCAATTCAATCTGCACTAAACGGTGTTGGGAAGATGTTATTAGAAGGACATCTTAAAAGCTGTGTGGTCGAACGAATTCAAGAGGGTGACCAAGAAGTAATCGATGAATTTCTAGTAACTATACAAAGGCTAATGAAGAAATAGGAGGCAATTATAATGGAAAAAGTAACTTTACATGTTAAAGGAATGTCTTGTGGACATTGTGTGAAAGCGGTAGAAGGTAGCGTTGGTGAACTAACTGGTGTGAATCAGGTTAAGGTTAACTTAGATAGTGGAACTGTTGATGTGGAATTCAATGAAGCAGAGGTAACAGTTGACAAGATTAAAGAAACAATCGATGATCAAGGCTACGATGTAGCATAAAGTGCTTATATAGCACTTTCTTTAGGAATTCAATATACCCCCGTGTGGTATATAGGAGGAAGATAGGATGAGTCAATCAATAAAGGAAACAACCATTCAAATAACAGGAATGACATGTGCGGCCTGTTCGACTCGAATTGAAAAAGGATTAAGAAAACTTGAAGGAGTCCAAGAGGCTAACGTGAACTTAGCGTTAGAAAAATCTAAGATAAAATACGATTCAGCTATAACAAATGTGGGAGCATTGCAAAAGAAAATCCAAGATCTTGGATATGATGTGGTGACAGAGCGTAAGGAATTCTCCATTACTGGCATGACATGTGCTGCTTGTTCTACCAGGGTTGAAAAAGGCTTGAATAAGCTAGAAGGTATAAAAACCGCAAGTGTAAATCTAGCGTTAGAAACAGCGATGGTTGAATATAATCCGTCTGAGGTTTCAGTAAGTGATATTCAAGCTAGGGTGGAAAAGCTCGGATATGGAGCTAAGCTTAAGGAGGAATATTCAAGAGAAGAAGTGGATCATCGACAGATCGAGATTGAAAAACAAACAGGGAGATTTCTTTTTTCAGCTATTCTATCTTTCCCTTTATTATGGGCAATGGTTAGTCATTTCGAGTTTACCTCGTGGATTTACCTGCCTGATCTATTTATGAACCCTTGGGTACAACTTGCACTTGCTACTCCTGTTCAATTTATTGTTGGAAAACAGTTTTACTTAGGTGCTTATAAGGCATTACGAAATGGTAGTGCTAATATGGATGTACTTGTAGCGCTAGGGACATCAGCAGCCTATTTCTATAGCATTTATTTATCAATAGCGTCGATTGGAAGTAATGCTCATATGGTTGAGCTTTACTTTGAAACGAGTGCTATCCTGATTACGTTGATTTTGCTTGGGAAACTTTTTGAAGCAAAAGCAAAGGGACGCTCTTCAGAAGCGATTAAGAAGCTTATGGGTCTACAGGCTAAGACTGCCACTGTTTACCGCAATGGTGAAGAGCAGGAGATCCCTCTAGAGGAAGTAGTTGTAGGGGATACGATCCATGTAAAACCTGGTGAGAAGATTCCAGTCGATGGTGAAATTATCGAAGGCTATTCTGCAATTGATGAATCTATGATTACAGGTGAAAGTGTTCCAGTAGATAAAGCATCGGGTGATGTTGTAATTGGATCAACCATCAATAAAAACGGATTTATTAAGATAAAGGCAACGAAAATTGGTAAGGATACGGCATTAGCTCAGATCATTAAGGTAGTTGAGCAGGCTCAAGGCTCAAAAGCCCCGATCCAGCGCTTAGCAGACCGTATATCAGGCATTTTTGTTCCAATCGTAGTAGCGATTGCGTTTATAACCTTCTTAATCTGGTTCATTTGGATCAGTCCAGGAGATTTTGCAGAGGCATTAGAAAAGTTGATTGCTGTATTAGTTATTGCTTGCCCATGCGCTTTAGGGTTAGCAACACCAACATCGATTATGGCTGGTTCAGGTCGAGCAGCTGAGCTTGGTATTTTATTTAAAGGCGGAGAGCACTTAGAAACTACTCACACGATTGATACAGTAGTATTAGATAAAACGGGGACTATTACAAAAGGAACACCTGAGCTAACAGATATTATCACTTTAGGAGAGATCAATGAGGAGACCTTTTTAAGTTTAGTGGGCTCTGTTGAAAAGAACTCAGAACATCCTTTAGCGGTGGCAATTGTAGAAGGAATCAAGGAAAAAGGAATAGATCTTCAAGTGGTAACTAATTTTGAAGCAATCCCTGGATATGGAATTAAGGGAGAAGTAAATGGTCAAATTGTTCTAGTTGGGACTAGAAAATTAATGTCACAGTATCAGGTAACTTTTGAAACGGCTATTTCTCAAATGGAGGAACTAGAGAAAAGTGGCAAAACAGCCATGCTTGTATCCATTGATCAACAGCTAGCTGGTGTGGTTGCGGTGGCAGATACCATCAAAGAAACCTCCAAACAAGCCATTGTTCGTCTTCAAAATATGGGTCTAGAAGTTATTATGATGACTGGAGATAATGAGCGGACAGCTAAGGCGATTGCGGATGAAGTAGGGGTTAATTCGTTTGTTGCTGAGGTTTTACCAGAAGGAAAAGCAGATGAAATCAAGAAGCTTCAACTACAGGGTAAAAAGGTAGCCATGGTCGGTGATGGAATTAACGATGCACCAGCCCTTGCATTAGCTGATATAGGGATGGCAATTGGAACAGGAACGGATGTAGCCTTAGAAGCAGCTGATATTACGCTAATACGTGGTGATCTTCAATCTATTGCAGATGCTATTTTAATGAGCAAGAAAACGATGACAAATATCAGACAAAATTTGTTCTGGGCTTTTGGATATAACACATTGGGCATTCCTATTGCAGCAATAGGGTTATTAGCTCCATGGTTAGCGGGAGCTGCTATGGCTTTTAGCTCAGTGTCTGTTGTTCTTAATGCATTAAGATTGCAAAAGGTGAAATTTTAAAAGGAGAGTAAAATGATGAAAAAGTGGATTTTTGGAGCAATAGGATATCTCCTAGTTGTGATTATTGGATATTCAATCTACACATCAATGACTTCACCACCAAATACGACGGATTCTCATGGAGAGCATGCACATGAAAGTGCAAAAGATACACATGGAGCTCACGAGGGTCATGTGGCTACGAATAAAGAAAGTGAAGTCGATGTAAAGATAGAGGCAAAAGATGATCAGTTAAAGATTGGTTTAACAGATTTGCAAGGTGAGTCTGTTGAGGAGTTAGAAATCAATCATGAAAAATTACTACACCTCATTATTGTAGATGAGCATCTTGATCAATATTTTCACCTTCACCCCGAAGAAACTGAACCAGGAGTATATGTAGTAGATCATCAGCTTGAAGAGGGTGTGTATAAGGCATTTGTTGATATTAAGCCTAAAGGTCTATCATACACAGTCACTCCTCTTGAGTTTACGATAGGTGAAGCTAGTGCAGCTCATCACCATCCATCCTTAGAAGTAGACACTGAGTTTGAAAAGACTGTAAATGGGCAAACTGCTTCATTGGAGATATCTTCTTTAAAGGCAAATGAGGATGTTACCATCTCCTTTACATTTCCAGAAGGAGCCGAGCTTCAGCCTTATTTAGGAGCGATGGGGCATGTGGTGATCTTAAATGAGACCGCGGCCAATTATCTACATGTTCATCCCGTTGACAATAAAGAAACAAAGTTTGAAACGATGTTTCCTTCTCCAGGAATTTATAAACTATGGGGAGAGTTTCAAATAGAAGATGAAGTCTACATTTTTCCCTTCACTGTAAATGTAGAATAATCCTAAGACCTATTGGCCTGTCCAATAGGCTTTTCTTTTGCATGGTTATCATTGATTCTATAAGCGCGAGGAAAATCCCTATGTTTGTTGGTTAGTTTTTTAATCTATCTAGAGGATTACCACCCAACAATAAAGAAATAGTCTTCCTATGAATAAAATCGGGCAAGGAGTATAAACAATGATCTATACACATTCACTAGATGGAATCACATCTGATAAACTTATAGGTTTTTTTGATGGATGGCCTTCTCCACCAGATACAAACCCATTTAACACTATTAAAAAATAGCTACAAGGTAATCCTTGCTATTGATGAAACTACCCTACAAGTTGTTGGCTTTATTACAGCAATCAGTGATGGTGTCCTGTCAGCCTATATTCCATTATTAGAGGTACTACCAGCCTATAAAAATCAAGGCGTAGGTCAGGAGCTAACAAAAAGAATGCTTCAGGAACTTCAGAATCTTTATATGATTGATTTAATTTGTGATGAAAATCTACAAAGCTACTATGAAAAACTTGAAATGAAAAAGGCTCATGGAATGATCTTTCGTAACTATGACAAGCAAGCAGGAAACTAATTCATTATTAAAAACAAGCAAACAACATAACCAATGTTGTTTGCTTGTTTGTGTTTTATTCTACTGTAAAGTTAGTTTTAACTTTATACTTCGCACCGTCTTTTGGTGTCATCCAAGTGTTTAGGATATATTCTCCCTTTTCTAGTCCAATTTCTTGAACATTAATTTCATAAACTAACTCTTCACCTGGCTTTACAGTCTCTTTTCCAAGTGCTTGAAGAAATGAAGCTAGACTAGAGAATAAATAGATTTCTTCACCTTTTTTATTTTCAACTGAAAAATCATAACGTTGAGAACTGGTGAATTCAAGTGTTACGTCACTCTCTGTTTGGTTTTTAATTTTATACTCAAACATTAAGGTGCTTTTTTCAGCGAGGCTTGGTACCATCTCTCCCGCTACAATACCACTTCCATTTGTATCTGAACCATTTCCTTGAGTCTGTTCTGAGTTTCCTGCTCCGCAAGCTGTCATAAATATTACAGATAAGAAAATCACTAATAATTTTTTCAAGCTAACACATCCTTCTTATTATTTTTACTGATTCTATTTTATTTGTCGTTAGTTTTCCATGAAGGTTACATGGCTTAAGTTACTTTTTGAAAATTTAATCTACCTATAGGGATGTAAAGAAGAACTTCAATGTAGTTAGATTACTTCCAACATCTTGAAATATAATAGTATAATAGGAAGAACTTATTTGGAATGAACGGAGGATTTTTCATTGGCTATTTCAACTATAAAAAGTGATCTTATTAAAGAGGTAAATAAAGTAGTGTTAGGGAAGGAAGAAATCACAGAACTCATCGTTATTTCGATGTTATGTAAAGGACATGTTTTACTCGAAGATGTACCAGGTACGGGGAAAACGATGCTTGCGAAAACCATCTCTAAACTAGTGGGTGGGCAATTTAAGAGACTTCAGTTTACACCTGACGTTTTACCGAGCGACGTTACTGGGGTTGAGTTTTTTAACCCAAAGGAAAAGCAGTTTGAGGTTAGATTGGGCCCAGTTATGACGAATGTGTTGTTAGTAGACGAAGTGAACAGAGCCACACCTAGAACACAGTCAAGTCTACTAGAGGTGATGGAAGAGCGTCAAGTAACGATTGGTAATGAGACAATTAAACTACCAGTACCATTCTTCGTCCTAGCCACTCAAAATCCATTAGAGTCACAAGGGACCTTCCCGTTACCGGATGCTCAGCTAGATCGATTCTTTATGAGTATCGGGATGGGTTACCCAAGCTTTGAAGAAGAACAGCAAATGATGAGAATTTACCGTGAAAAGGAACCATTAGAAGAGATTAAATCCTATTTTTCATCAATTGATGAATTTGTGGATCTTCAGTCTCAGGTAAAAGAAGTTCATGTCTCAGAAGACCTAGAAAAATACTTATTATCAATCATCCATAGAACTAGACAGCATGAATATGTGTCAGCAGGAGTAAGTCCGCGTGGAACTTTAGCATTTATGAAGGCCGTCCAGGCAAAGGCACTCTTAGAAAATAGAAACTACATAATCCCAGATGATGTGAAGTTTATAGCCCCTTATTTGTTAAGTCATAGGCTTCAGTTAACGATGGAAGGAAGTATGCTTTCAACGAAACGAGACATCATTGATGACATCCTACATGTTATGGAAACACCAGTAGAGGAAGGCGTTTAAAGTGAAGGAATGGAGGAAGGAAGCAATTCATTCAGAACGAGCAAAATTTCTTCTTGTACTAGTTGTATTCTTGACCATATGTAACTACTTTCTCTTATCAATATCCTTATCGATTATGTTAGTAAGCTTAATGATTATCTTTTTATTTTCCCATTTTTATCATAAATATGTGACTGTTTCCCTAAAAAATAAACGTAAGACAATTCGGATTTTTCCAGGTGAAACGACAACGGTCTCAATGGAGTTAGAAGCTAGAAGCATCGTGTCACTCTATTTTGGAAAACTAACTTTTTTGGCAGGAAACAATATTAAGATAGATAATGTTAGAACATTGTTGGAGAAAAAAGATGCAACGGAATATGCAATTGATTTATCCAGTGGGAAACAAAAATATGATATGAATGTTACTGCGTTAAAGAGGGGAAGAGCAACATTACGCCATCTTGAACTTCAGTTATTCGACCCACTTTTTTTAGGTAATTCTATTTTTGTTTTTAACCCCTTTTATAAAACTGAAATTCTAGTATTTCCGGTCATTAAATCAGTGGTTGGCATGGAGTCACTAGTTGCGAAAGAGTTAGGGAATAACCCTTCTATTTATTCGTATTTTCAAGATCCTATTTTAATTTCAGGTGTGCGTGACTATGCACCTAATGATTCTTTTCAGCAGATTCATTGGAAGGCATCCGCAAGAGCGGGAACGATGCAAACTAAAATATTAGAAAAGACATTTCACCAAAAGTGGACATTTATAGTGAATGTTAGTGAAGAAGAACAAGATGGTTCCCAATCCTTTTATTTTTCAAAACAGCTTGAAAATCGAATTAGTCATATAGCTTATCTTATTCAGCTAGCGGAAAAGCAAGGTGTAGCCTACGATTTGTATGTAAATATAGTGGCTAAAAACAACCGGAAACTCGTCTATTTAGAAGAAGGTAGTGGAAAAGAGCACCTGATTAAAGGTTTAGAACTGCTAGCAAGAATTGACCAAATGAGCTCACCAGTAAAAATCGAAGCACTTTTAAGAGGGGCTGAACCAAGTCTTCGCCATTCTTCGTGCATCATACTCTGTGGATTTTCCAAAAGAGAGGTTTTCTCTCATCTTACAGGTAGATATCTACATCAGCTTCCATTATATGAATTACATTCGACAGAAACAGGAGGTACGATCCAACGATGTTAAAATACGATTGGAATATCTACCTTTTGTACCTTTCAATAGTAGTGTTTGAGATCATTAGCTTCTATTTGCTTACTACCTTAGTTACTGATGCTATTAATCCTGTTCATCTTATTCCTATTTATGTACTTCCGTTTGCTGCACTAAAATGGGTTCAAATGAGTAATGTAAATATTTCATCGGCACTCTACTTCGTAGTCCCGATTGTTCAAGTTCTTTCACTCTATTTACTTGGATACAGTCTAATGATAGTGGGTTTTCTTCTGCTATTTAGCTGTTGGAGGATTTATACGTTCATAAAGGAGTCCTATCCAGATCAACAGGTAATATGGCTTGGTTCTGTCCTTGCTGCTACCTTTGTCATTTTGTTCATAAAAAGAGAGTTTTTATTAGAATATGTTAGTTGGTTCTTGGTGGTCCTTCTTTTATTTTTAGCCATTCGTGTACTAACACAATTAAAAGAAAACACATGGGTTTTAAAAAAGGGAAGTTATCGTCAATTGTTTTTACATATTACCTGGATTTCAGCTGCTTTATTGCTAGTGTTTCAGGGTGCTTTATATATCCTGCATTACATCATTCCATTTCTAGGTAGATGGGTTGGGTTTATCGTAGGTTATCCTATTTCCTGGTTATTGGATCAGTTTGGGATAGAGTTGAATGATAAGGAAGAGCAAGACAATAATACTACTTCAGAAGTTGCTGAAGATGACCCATTTGAGAATTTAACACAAATCAATGAGGGGGAGTTAGACCAAGTTATACTATCCATCATTGCTTTAGGTATTATAGGGGTCGTTCTGCTTCTTATATATCTAGCACGTAAAAACCTTCACAACTTAGAAAGTGATGAAACAAGTGTGATCACTGTTGTTGATTCGGATTCTAAGGGGTTGTCATTTCTCAAATCTTTAAAGGAAATCGGCAAGGGCATATACAGTAAGCCAGCCAAAAATGAAGCGAGAATACAATTTAGTAAATTTCAAGTCTTTATGAAGAAACGAAATTTGGAAAGAAATCCAGCTGAGACAGTAGAAGAATGGTTTGAACGCCTTAAATTAACAGATTCCGATGCTAGAACCATTCTAAAAGTCTATCAGCATTCCCGATATAGCTATTCGTCTATCGCGGATCATGAGTTATTGGCTTTTCAAAAAGGGATAAGAAATATTAAAAAGAGACTAATAGAAGAATCTTCTCACAAATCATAGGAGGATATATATGAAATCAGCACTAGTTTTAGGAGGTACGATGTTCTTTGGAAAACGACTTGTTCAATTGCTAATTGACCGTGGTGTAGAGGTTACAATTGCAACAAGAGGAAAGACAGAAGATTCTTTTGGAGATGTGGTGAAAAGAATTTCTCTTGATCGGACGATAAAAGAAACCATTCAGCAAGGATTACAAGGATTGAACTGGGATGTGGTTTATGACCAAACCGCCTACTCACCTATTGAGGTTAAAGATGTAATTGACGTATTGAAGGGTCATGTAGATCAGTATATCTTTACATCAACCATGGCTGTATATGACCATGGCCTTCAAAGAAAAGAAGAAGACTTTATTTCTAACAATTTCAATTATGAATTAAGGGAACGAAGTCAATATATCGGGATAAGTGGATATCAGGAAGCAAAGCGCGCATGTGAAGCATATTTAACTAGATATTCAACTGTTCCTGTATCATTTGTACGCTTTCCGTTAGTTGTTGGGACAGATGATTATACGAATCGTTTAAAGGTAATTGTTGATCGAGTAAAAAATAATCAGGAAATCCATGTCTACAATCTGGATCTTGGTTTAGGGTTTATCTCCTCTGAAAAAGCAGCTGAGCTTCTTTATTGGCTAGGTCAAACGAAACAGGTAGGAGCATGGAACGGGGCACTCGATGGCTATTGGACACATAGGAAGCTTATAGAAGAAATTGAAGAGGCTACTGGAAGGGGAGCGTTAGTAAAGGAAATGGAGCAACCGTTACCTGAAACAACGAGTCCTTATGCTATGGCTGCAGATTGGTCAGTTGATGCTGAAAAAGCAAGATTGGCAGGTTTCAAGTTTGGTACAATTGAAAGTGTTCTAAGACCACTCATTGAACACTATGCCAATAATGATTAGTTCAACAAGTAGCCTTTTTTTCTTCAAGTAAGATTTATTATATGGCTAACAAAGGGCTTGCACCTCTGTTTTAAAATGGATTGTGTTGAAACGAGCCGTAAGAATCATATATATTGTATTGAGAAAGATGTATAATCAAATTGTGTTTTTTATTAATAAGAAAAATAATTAAGCATCTTTATGCTGAGTTGTTATAGTTCAGCGCATTAGGCTGGTGCCTTTTTGATAAAGTTCAAAGAAAAAATGGTAAATCACCTTTTCTTGTCGGGGGCCTGCAGGCTGCAGGTCAGTCAGGCGTTGCAACAGGACGTTGCGACCTTAGCCTGACAACCTCTTCATCAAGGTGCTTACGCTTTTCTAGCTTGTCTAGCTTCAGCACCCAGCCCCTCGAGGTCAAATAACCCTATATCAAGTAAAGGGAAAATCGCCCTTTTCTTGATATAGGAACATTTGCTTGTCGGGGCTAAACAGGGTGCTTACGCTTTTCTATAATAAGGGGGAACGATTTATGAAAGTAAAATTAGGACTTTTATACGGTGGGAAATCGGCAGAACATAGAGTTTCGCTTCAGACGGCTCTTGCTGTGACTAAAGCGTTAGATATGAATAAATTCGATGTACATCCGATCTATATAAATGATCAAGGGGCATGGGTTCGTGGAGGACAGCTAACTGCTCCAGCTCAAGATGTGAAGGCATTAGAATTATCAAAGGGAGAGAATGTAATTTCACCAGTATCTCTGAATAAAGAGTTATTTCCAGCTAACCAATCAGGAGAGGATCAATCAATTGATGTAATATTTCCTTTATTACATGGTCCGAATGGTGAAGATGGAACGGTTCAAGGACTGCTGGAGTTGATGAATATTCCTTATGTTGGTAATGGCGTGTTATCTTCAGCTGCTGGAATGGATAAGGTAATTATGAAGAACCTATTTGCTCAAGCAGGTTTAAAGCAGGCAAAGTATCTTTCTTTTATTAGGAAAGAATGGGATCAACAAAAGGAAGAGCTAATGAACAGTATTGAAGAAAAGCTTGGGTATCCATGTTTTGTCAAACCGGCTAATCTTGGATCTAGTGTTGGGATTAGCAAATGTAGAAATCGCCAGGAACTTGAGACTGCTTGTGTAGAGGCTTTCCAATTTGATCGAAAGCTTGTGATTGAAGAAGGCATTATCGGAAGAGAGATTGAAATCGGTATTTTAGGAAATGATGAGCCTGAATGTTCCGTGGCAGGAGAGATTGCTCCTAAAAAGGATTTCTATGACTATAAGGCGAAATATGAAGACGGTGATACAGCACTAATTATCCCGGCTGAGCTTTCTGATGCGCAATATGAAGATTTAAAGGAGCAGGCTATTAGAGCATTTAAGGCGATTGACGGTGCTGGCCTTGTTAGAGCAGATTTCTTCTTAACTTCAAATGGAGAGTTCTTAATTAATGAGGTAAATACGATGCCTGGATTCACTCCGTTTAGCATGTTCCCACTTATGTGGCAGCATACAGGAATCTCATATCCTGAGCTAATCGAGAAACTGGTAAGTCTTGCCCTTGAGCGACATGAACAGAAACAAAGTATAAAGCACACGTTTTAATTGAACCTAAGCCTGAATTGTAGAAATTACAATAACGGAAGCTAATTCTTAAATGTGAACACCATTTGTAAAAAAATGGTGTTTATTTATGACTATTGGACACATGGAAGGGGAGCTAATATCTTGATTACTAGAAAATTGGGTGAAATTGAAAGAATGATTAGTAGCTCTGAACTAGTAGGGGACCCTGAACTTACAGTATCAGGAGTTTCTATTAATTCAAGAGAAGACCTGAATGGTAAATTGTTTGTTCCTATAAAAGGAGAACGTTTTAATGGGCATGAGTTTGTAGAGGACGCTTTTAAAAAGGGAGCAATTGCTTGTCTATGGAGAAGCGAAGAGCCCAACAAACCTACAGGAGTTCCTTTAGTATTAGTTGACGATACTTTAACTGCTTTACAGGAGCTTGCCTCTTCCTATAGAAACGACTTGGCATTAAAGGTGGTTGGGGTAACTGGAAGTAATGGTAAGACTTCAACGAAGGATATGATTTTTTCTGTCTTATCAACTCAATATAAGGTTCAAAAGACTGAGGGGAATTTCAATAATCATTATGGATTACCTTTAACAATATTAAAGACGAAGGAAGATACAGAAGTATTGGTCTTGGAAATGGGTATGAGTAGCAGAGGTGAGATTGAACTCTTATCTAAGCTATCGGAACCTGACGTTGCGGTTATAACGAATATCGGTGAATCGCACATACAAGATTTAGGATCACGGGAGGAAATTGCAGAAGCAAAACTGGAGATTACTGCGGGCCTAAAGAAAAATGGTTCCTTTATTTATATGGGAGATGAACCTCTGTTACAGGAGAGGGTAGAGAGATATGAGGATATTAAGCTGATCCCATTCGGACAGGAATCAACGAATGAATACTATCCGATCTTTATTAAGCAGGAAGCAAATGGTACATCGTTTACTACCAATAAAGCTTCGCGTCCTTTTTTTATTCCTATTCTAGGAAGACATAATGTCTATAATGCTTTAGCTGCAATTGCTGTTGGTCAAGTTTTTAATGTCTCATGGGAAAATACAATCAGAGGACTTTCTCAATTGAAAATGACTAAAATGAGAGCAGAAATTAGTACTGGTATAAATGGTTCAACCATAATTAACGATGCATATAATGCTAGTCCTACTTCTATGAAAGCGGCAGTGGAACTGTTACAAGACCTTGAAGGCTACAAACGAAAATACCTTGTGCTTGGTGATATGCTAGAGCTTGGAGATCAAGAAAAGATGTATCATCAAGAAATTGGTGCCTTAATTGATCCTGCAAAAATTGATTTTGTGTTTACATTTGGTGAATTAGGAAAATGGATTGGTGAAGGGGCATTACCAAATTTATCGAAAAAACGTGTGTTTTCCTTTACAGATAAAGAAAAGCTTATTGAAACCCTAAAAAACGATATAGCAGATAAGGATGTTATTTTGATAAAAGCCTCTCGAGGAATGCGTTTAGAAGAAGTAGTCGATAGCTTGAAGAGTGAAGAGTAGTGGGATAAGTGCTTAAAGTACGGTCTATTATATTATTATTATGTTAAAGAAGTGAAAGGTGATCACAGTGATTGGTTGTCTTTGTATTCATGGTTTTACAGGTTCTCCCTATGAAGTGGAGCCATTAGTGAACTATTTGAGAGAGCATACTGATTGGAAAGTAGTAGATCCGATTTTACCTGGTCATGGTGACGATGGAAATTTATTAGATGTCACCTATCGTCAATGGATTGAAGCGGTGGAATCAGAACTACAATCTTTACAAAGAGAATGTGAAATCGTTTATGTAATCGGATTTTCAATGGGGGGCTTATTAGCAGCTTATTTATCCACAAAATACCATATCGATAAACTTACATTACTTAGTGCAGCTGCTTATTATATTAATGTACGGCAGTTGCTAGTTGACATTAGAGATATGGCAAGAGACGGACTAAGAGGACATCTTCAGGAAAATGTTTTGTATCGTCGTTATAGGAACAAGATAAAAAGTACACCTGTATCAGCAACGAGACAATTTAGAATGCTTGTTAAATATATACGTCCTGTTTTAAAAGAAGTTCATACACCTACGCTCATTATCCAAGGTGAATGTGATGGAATTGTACCTACTAAAAGTGCAAATTATATTTATGAAAATATCGGTAGCGACGAGAAAAGAATGGTATTTTTACCCGCATCCCCTCATCACGTATGTCATGGATCCGATCTTCCTAAGCTAATTGAAGAAGTAACGGAATTTCTTAATATTAAACAATAAAGCTCCTGTAGAGACAGGAGCTTATATTTTTTGATTACGAACTGGGCTTTCAAATGAGAATACAATTCCACCTTCTCCGGCATAAGTACCTATAACAGGTCCCATCTCCGTAAGAATCCCCTCTTTAAATGGGTAGCGACTCATGATTTCAGCTAAAACTTCTCTTCCTTTTTCTTCACAATTACTATGTGAAAGAGAGACAACTTTATTTTCAAATTCATTCGTGTGCTCACCTATCGAATCAATGAATTCGCGAAGTGCCTTTTTATCACCGCGAACCTTTTCGAACACTTCAATTTTGCCTTCATTGTCTACACGAAGAGAAATTTTAATATTTAAGACGTTGGCAATTGCACCTTTAAAACGGTCTAAACGTCCGCCTTTAATTACATTTTCAAGCGTGTCTAAAAGGATAAACGTATTTGTTTTAGGAATTGCAGCCTTTAATAAAGCGACAACTTCTTCAAAGGACTTACCATCTTCAATTGCTCTAGCTGCTTGTACAAGTAAAATAACCATTCCTGGTGAGCCATTGCTAGAATCAATCACTTCAATTTTTCTATTAGGTTGCTCTTCAAGAAGCATATTTTTAGCAAGAACAGCACTGTCATACGTTCCACTTAGTCCAGATGAAATAGTAAGAACGATAATAGAATCATCAACATCCATCTTCTTATATGATTCTAAAAAGTCATAAGGAGCAGGGCAAGCTGATTTTGGTAGCTCTTTTGATTCTCTCATTTTTTTGTAAAAGGTTGGGTTATCAAGCGTAACTCCTGCTTTGTAATGTTCTTCACCAAATTGGATGTTAAGAGGGACAACTTCAATATCGTATGTTTCTTGTAAATTCTTTGGTAAATCTGAGCTGCTATCAGTAATAATTTTAATACTCATTCATCCACCCACTTAATTAAAATAGCTAATTCTCTTCAATATTAACATATCTCTTCTTAGTCAGTTAAATAATTGTTAAAAGTTGTATTCGTTTCTTAATAATGGTATGATGAAGTTTAGTGTTTGGAATACGCTACTTTTTACAATTTCCAGCTTCCAGCATTCCAAAGTGGGAATGCTTTTTCTTTATATAGGTCAAAATACATCTGTAGTAGTATTACTTAATCATATAAAATTCATGAATGTATACGGAGCTTGTAAAGGGTAATCTTCCGTTCAATCGTAAAAAACACGTAATTGAAAGATAAAGGAGAAATGTTAGTGAGTAAATTTCAAGATTTGGGAATCAGTCAAGATTTAATGAACGCAATTAGTAAAATGGGGTTTGAAGAGGCAACGCCAATTCAATCACAAACAATTCCACTTGCATTAGAAAATCATGATGTAATTGGTCAAGCTCAAACTGGTACTGGTAAAACTGCTGCTTTTGGTATTCCGTTAATTCAGAAAATCGATGTTAGCAAAGATATGATTCAAGGGATTGTAATCGCTCCAACAAGAGAGCTGGCTATTCAGGTTTCAGAAGAGCTTTATAAAGTAGGTTCTTCTAAACGTGTTCGCGTTCTACCGATTTACGGTGGTCAGGATATCAGCCGCCAAATTCGTTCTTTAAAAACAAAGCCACCACATATTGTTGTAGGTACACCTGGTCGTTTAATTGACCATATCAATAGAAAGACCTTACGTCTACAGAACATTCAAACTGTCGTTTTAGATGAGGCAGATGAAATGTTAAACATGGGATTCATTGAGGATATCGAATCAATCCTTTCTGAAGTACCAGCTGAACGTCAAACTTTACTATTCTCAGCAACAATGCCTGGACCAATCCAACGTATTGCAGAGCGTTTTATGAGAAATCCTCAAATTGTAAAAGTAAAATCAAAAGAAGTAACGGTTCCAAATATTCAGCAATACTATGTAGAAGTTCATGAAAAGACGAAATTTGATGTACTAACTCGTTTATTGGATATCCAGTCTCCAGAGTTAGCAATTATCTTTGGTCGTACAAAACGTAGAGTAGATGAGCTTTCAGAAGCACTAAACACACGTGGTTATGCAGCTGAAGGAATTCATGGAGACATGACGCAGGCAAAACGTATGTCAGTTCTACGTCAGTTCAAGGAAGGTACAATTGAGATCCTAGTTGCGACTGATGTTGCGGCGCGTGGTTTAGATATCTCTGGTGTAACACATGTTTACAATTTTGATATCCCGCAAGATCCAGAATCTTATGTACACAGAATTGGTCGTACAGGTAGAGCTGGTAAAAATGGTCTTGCTATGTTATTCGTTTCTTCTAGAGAAATGGGTCAGCTTAAGAACATCGAGAATACAACAAAGCGTAAAATCGATAAAATGAAGGCACCAACTTTAGATGAGGCATTAGAAGGTCAACAAAAAATGACAATTGAAAAGCTTGTTAGCACGATGGAGACAGGAAATCTGTCGTTCTATAAGCGTACGGCTGAAGAGTTGTTAGAAGAACATGATTCAGTATCCATTATTGCTGCTGCTCTTAAGTTAATGACAAAGGAACCAGATAGTACTCCAGTTAAGCTAACTTCAGAGCCTCCAACGATCGCTAAGGATCGTAAGCCTAAAGGAAAAGGCGGTTATGGCGGCGGTGGCGGCTATAAGGGCGGTGGATCTGGTGGCGGAAACCGAGGAGATAGAGACCGCGGTGGCCGTTCTAAAGGTGGAAGTGGTAGACCTGCTGGTAACAGCAGTAGAAGACCTAGTCGCCGTGTTGGTGCAGGTTCAAGTGCAAAACAACAATAATACTGTAAAACGTGGTGTATTTCATACACTGCGTTTTTTTGTTGGAATTATTTTCGTGTGTGTTGCTATATCGATGATTCCGATCCTTTATCGGCTTTAGGAGGTAATATCGGTAATCTTAAACACGGTGGAGGAAACCTCTCATTATTCAGAGTCGAATTTTAGACGTGCAGTCATATCACTTCCATCCTTACATACCTTTTAAAGTAAGGGGGGACAAGAAATGAAGTTTTTTCATGACTTTAGGGAGTTTGCTGTACGTGGAAATGTGATTGATATGGGAATTGGTGTAATAATTGGGACGGCTTTTGGAAAAATTGTTGATTCTTTAGTGACTGATATAATCATGCCTCCAATTGGATTAATGCTAGGGAAGGTTGATTTTTCAAATCTTTTTATTAACCTCTCTAATGAAGATGTGCATACTGTTCTAGA
Source organism: Bacillus mesophilus (assembly GCF_011008845.1). Taxonomy (GTDB): domain Bacteria; phylum Bacillota; class Bacilli; order Bacillales; family SA4; genus Bacillus_BS; species Bacillus_BS mesophilus. The sequence goes on from NZ_JAAIWM010000010.1 coordinate 50,773, forward strand.
AGCTAGAGAGGCTGGGGCTGCGACAATTAACTATGGTCTTTTCGTGAATACCATCATCCACTTTGTAATTGTGGCATTTGCCACCTATCTAATCATACGTCAAATAAACAGGATGAAAAAGGCACCAATGGAGTCCATTACGAAGAAGGAGTGTCCTCATTGTTTTACTAGCATCCCAACGCTAGCACAACGATGCCCAAACTGTACTACGTACCTTGATGAGCTACCTTCGTCTGTAAAGAGTTCTAAAAATCCACGTTTAAAGGTAAGGGTTAGATAAAACTTCATCCTGTAAAATTCGTAAGCTTATGGAAAGTTTGGGAATACTAATCCTATCAAAACAAAGTGAGGTGTCTCCCTTGACGATTGTACGACTTGGATATGTTGCGATGAGTGTTCATCTGCAAAACTCTTCACCTTCTCAAACTATGACTTTTGCACAATTTACGAAGCTTAAAAATCGTGAGGCAGCACTAAGAAAATTAGAAAGAATTGCTCAATCCAATTTGCAAAATTGTCTTAGGCTGCTAAAGCATAATTTAGCTTTTGATATTACTTTCTTTAGGTTGAGCTCAAAGTTGATTCCGTTAGCTAATCATGAAGAGTTACAGGATTGGGATTATCTAGAGAGTTTAGCTGAGGGGCTTCAAGAGATCGGAGAATTTGTCCATAAGCATGATATGAGAATCGGCTTTCACCCGGACCATTTTGTACTGCTTAACTCACCTAACATAGATATATTGAATGCGTCCATTACAACATTAAGGCTTCACGAGGCATTGTTAAGAGGTATGAACATTGATCGAGAACACCGATGTGTCATGCATGTGGGTGGAGGTTATAAGAATAAAGAAAAGGCGCTAGAACAGTTTATACATAATTGGCAATTTGTCCCTCAAGACTTACAGGAAATGGTCATGCTTGAAAATGATGACGTGACCTTTAATCTACAAGATACACTTTACCTATGTGAAAAACTTGGAATTCCTCTGGTGTTTGACTATCATCACCATCTTGCGAATCATCAGGATGAAAATTGGGAGCAGGATTGGGAGCGAGTAGTTCAAACCTGGTCTTTTTCTAAGTTGCCTTTGAAAATGCATATAAGTAGCCCAAAAAGCGAAAAGGAATTTCGAGCACATGCGGATTATATAAATCCTGAAACCTTGCTGCATTTCCTACAGCAGGTAAAAGGGTCTGTTCCACAAATAGATTGCATGATAGAGGCCAAAAGAAAAGATGATGCTCTATTCAAGCTAATGAATGAGATTGTTAAGGATCCTTCAGTTAAAAAAATCAATGGTTCTACCTTTAAAATTGAATAGTTAAAATAGTAATCCGGTTCTTAATATAGTATGGTTAAAGTGACGCTTAGCGGTTCAATCCGTGATTTCAACCAACGTGTAGTGAATGAAGAATTAACTACATTTCGTTACTACATAAAAATGTGTGACAAAGCCACTCACTGAAGTAAGTTATACATAATAAGGAGAGTTTTTATGAGAAGGGAACCGGCAAACCAATTAAATACTAGAGCACTTATTGTATGGAGGATTTCTGCGGCAATTTCTATGGTTATCTTGTTGTTAATGAGCGTAGCAATCTTTATTGCATCGATTATTTTTGATTGGCCATTATGGATTGGGCTTTCATTAATGGCGATTGTTGTGGTCATTTCAGTTATTTCAGTTGGGTTATATCCAAGACTCCAGTGGAAAAGGTGGAAATATGAGGTTCATGAATCGGAAATAGATTTACAGCACGGGGTGTTTGTAGTGAGGAGAACCTTAATTCCAATGGTTCGTGTTCAACATGTTGATACTCAACAAGGCCCGCTGTTGCGTAAATTTAAACTGGCTAGTGTTACGATCTCAACAGCTGCTACCGTTCACGAAATACCTGCTGTCGATGAAGAAGAAGCCGAAATCTTAAGAGATAAAATATCTAAGCTTGCTAGAGTGGTGGATGAGCATGAATAGTCCAAAGAGACTTCATCCAGTAGCGGCAATTCTAAGATTTCTCCGTTCACTTAGAGAATTAGCACTTCCACTAGTGATTTTTATTTTTGTCGGGGGCGGGAGAGAACGATTATTTGATACCCTGTATGTTGTTGGTATTATTGTGATCGTGCTTGGAATGCTCATTTTTGGTATTCTTACGTGGTTACGATTTACGTATAGAGTAGAGAAGGACGAGCTTCGGATTGAATCTGGTGTCTTTGTTAGGAAAAAGCGATATATTCCCATTGAGAAGATACAATCAATCGATGTTTCATCAGGAGTCATTCAGCGGATGTTTGGACTTGTTAAGGTTCAGGTAGAGACAGCTGGTGGAGGAGATGAAGCAGAAGCAGTTTTATCAGCAGTAACTAAGGTAGAAGCGGAAGAGCTAAAGGTTGTGCTTTCAAAACGTACCTACACAGATGAGCAAGATGAGAAGATTGAGGAAATAGACGAGGTGGTATTATCTCCAAAGGATATATTAATTATGGCTTCAACTTCTGGTGGAGTTGGCGTTGTCCTATCGGCGTTATTTGCTTTTTTAACGCAAGTTGATGAGTTCATACCCTATGACTATGTGTATGGTGTTGCTAGAAATGTAGTCGGCTCTAGTGTTGTAATTATAGTGGTTGGAGTAGTCTTTGTCACCCTACTCGCATGGATTGTAGCCATTGTAAGTGCCTCTGTTAAATTTGGAAATTATAAGCTAGTTAAAAGAGGAGAGAATCTATACATCTCTAGAGGTTTATTGGAAAAAAGAGAAATGACCATCCCGATTAAAAGGATACAAGCTGTAAGAGTACAGGAAAATATAGTTCGTCAATTATTTGGGTTTGCTAGTATCTACATTGAAGTAGCTGGAGGGGCGATAGATAAAAAAGAAGAAACATCGACCTTTTTATTACCGATTGTTTCTAAAAAGGAAGTCCCTAAATTGCTCGAAAGGTTTACGCCAGATTTTATCGTGGATTCAGAAGTGAACTCACTACCAAAGCGTGCTCAAAAACGTTATATATTTCGTACGATAATTCCTAGTATAGTTGTAATTTTGATCATCAGTCTGTTACTCAATCCTTGGGGATACATAAGTGTAATTTTACTTCCAATAGCTTATCTTGTGGGAGTAAGTATGTACCGCGAAGCGGGTTGGGTCGTTAAGGAAAATCGCCTTTTACTTAGATATCGATTTCTTAACCGGCATACTGTATTTGCTAGAAGAAATAGAATTCAGGCATTCCATTTTATTCACTCCTTCTTTCAGAGAAAAAGCTTGTTAGCCTCTATTGTGGTCTCTACACAATCAAAGTTAACAGGGAAGCATTTTAAAGTAATGGATGTGGATGAAGTAGATGCTATAGAGTTATATCATTGGTATTCTTATGAGAAAAAGCAACCATCATAGTGATTGGTTGCTTCTTCGTTATATTACATAAAATTTTCAGCTGGTTCTGAAGCTATCTAGTGATCATTCCGAGAATCACGAGGATGATCAAAACAATCCAAAACATTGATTTCCTATCAAGTCTTCTCGGCATTCGCGCTTTTATTTTTCTAAATGAAAAGGAAGGTTTAGATGATGCATGATAATGGTGACCTCTCTGCTTCGGTAAGACTAATGGAGCAAGAATGGTACCACCAACAAAACCAAAGATATGTCCTAATATGTTTATATTTCCACCCACAAAGGTCATAATTAAACCAATAATTAAGATCGTGATAATGATCTGTGAATTGGCCTGATCAATTAGGTCTTTTCTGAAAAGGACCATATATAAGTAGATTCCAAATAATCCATAAATCGCACCAGAGGCACCTACATGACTAAAGTAAGCAGGCTCAAGTAAAAAAGTAGCGATATTAGCAACAAGAGCTGACCCGATATAAGCAAGTAGAAATTTATTTCTGCCTAGTAGCCTTTCAAGAGCTGGTCCGAATAACACCAAAGAGAAGGAATTAAATAAAACGTGAGTGAAGCTTGCGTGCAGTACTATTGGAGTAAATAATCGCCACCATTCACCTTGCCCAATAAACATATTATAGCCTACCATGGTTTCTAATAGGTAACGGCCTCCAGGAAGTCCAAAGCTAATCCAAACCCACAAAATAAAATGAATGGCCACTAAAAATGATACAATAGGGTAAAACCGAAGGAACGTCCGAAAGTTTTCCGTACGTAGAAACATATATAAACGACTCCTTTTCTATTCAATCTCTTACTTTTATTTTATCATATGAGTACAACCCACTCCTACATGATAGCTTTTCAATAATCATACATAGAAAGAGGATTTTATGATCAAAGGCATAGGTGTAGATATTATAGAACTAAATAGAATTGAAGAACTTGCATCAAATAAAAAATTTATTCATCGCATTTTAACTCATGCAGAAATAGAAACCTTCTTGCCACTTACTAATAGAAGAAAGATTGAGTACTTGGCAGGCCGTTTTGCTGCTAAAGAAGCCTTTTCAAAAGCGATGGGAACAGGTATTGGAAAAAATCTGCAGTTTATTGACATAGAAGTTTCTCAGGACTCATTTGGGAAGCCGTATATCTCCAAACCCTTTGCTACTGGTGTACATTTGTCCATTTCTCATAGTAAGGAATACGCAGTTGCACAAGTAATTATTGAAAGCTCGTCAAGCTAGTCTGCATATTGTGATACTTTGTCTCATATATTCTATTGGGAATTAATTTTACAAAAGTATGAGACAAAGGGGATGACATTATGCGAAAGAAATTAGGTTTCGTTTTACTAGCAATGCTAGTTCTCCTTGCATTAGCAGGGTGTGGAGAAAAGAGTCAAGAAGATGTGGTAAAGGCTTTAGGTACAAAGATGGAGGAAATTTCAGGTTATAAGGCAACAGCAAAGATGACGCTACAAACTGGAGCAGAAGAGCAGGTGTATGATGTTGGGATTTGGCACTCTAAGCCACACTATTACAAGGTAGATTTAAAGAATGTTCAAAAAGATCAAAGCCAAATGATCTTACGTAACGATGAAGGTGTATTCGTTCTAACACCAGCACTAAACAAAAGCTTCCGTTTCCAAAGTGATTGGCCTTTAAACAGCAGTCAAGCATACCTATATGAATCCTTAGTTAAGGATATTTTAGGTGATAAAGAAGCTGTATTCAAAGCAACAGAAGAACACTATGTATTTGAAACGAAAACAAATTACAAAAACAGCAAGGCTATTCCAGTTCAGGAAATTACTCTAAATAAAAAGGACTTAACTCCTGTTTTAGTTAAAGTAATGGACCCAGATCGTAATCCTTTACTTCAAGTAGAGTTTACGAGCGTCGAGTTAAATGCAAGCTTTGATGAAGGTGCATTTGATATGAACAGAAATATGACAGCGGCACAAATTGATGTTCCGACGATGGCGGGTCAAGCTCAAAACACACCATTTGAAGTGTTATATCCATTTGAATTACCAGAGGGTGTAAAGCTAATTGGTGAGAAGGAAATTGAGACTGAAGAAGGAAAACGCCTAATCCTTTCATATGGTGGAGAAGGTAAAAACTTCACATTAATTCAAGAACGTGCAGATGTTGCTACGGTGACTACTACTTCTATGGTAAGTGGAGAGCCAGTTGATCTTGGTTTCACAGTAGGTGCACTAACAGAAAATTCAATTTCATGGTCACATAACGGAGTTGAATTCATGATTGCATCTAACGACCTTACTCAAGAGGAGCTATTAATGGTTGCTAGCTCTGTTCAAGGTCAATCAATTAAATAATAATCAACAAAGATTAGACCCAGCAAATTTGTTGGGTCTAATTATTTTTTAGCTATAGTTTTGTAAAGGCTTTCAGACAAAGATCTCATTTTTCTTGTTTGACTTTAAGAGTATGGTGTTAAATAATTTATCTATATCTTTTATAAATCGTTAACGACTAAGGAAGTGTTTGATTTGTCTATATCCCATTTCTATCGAGATACTTGGGTGGAAGTTTCCTTAAATAATATTTATGAAAATGTCAGTAAAATGCGAGAATATCTTGATGATTCGACTCGTATTATAGCTGTAGTGAAAGCGAATGCCTATGGACACGGTGATCTTGGTGTAGCAAGGGTAGCTATTGAGGCCGGTGCCTCATTATTGGCGGTAGCTTTTCTAGATGAAGCATTATCCTTAAGAAGGGGTGGAATAACAGAACCGATCCTTGTTTTAGGTGTAACGCGACCTGAAGATGCCGTAATTTGTGCTGAACAGAATTTATCAGTAACGGTGTTTCATGAAGAATGGCTTAAGCAAGTAAAGGACCTTCAAATTGAAAAGCCCCTAAAAATACATGTCAAATATGATACAGGCATGAACCGATTAGGTACTACATCATTGGATGAGCTTCACTGTATAATCAAAATTATTGAGAAACACCCATCTTTTTCACTAGAGGGACTTTTTACTCATTTTGCAACTGCGGATGAGTTGGAAACAGACTATTTTGATCAGCAATTTTTACGTTTTCAAGAAGCTGTTAACTCTGTCGTCCAAAAGACTGCCAACATCCCGATTATTCATTGTGGAAACAGTGCAACCGGCTTGCGTTTTCCAGAAAAATTATTTAATGCTGTTAGAATGGGAATCTCCATGTATGGTCTATCACCTTCGATGGAGATGCAACACCTATTACCCTTTGAGCTAAAACAAGCCTTTTCCTTGCATAGCAAAATCAGTCATGTTAAGAAGATCAAAGCAGGTGAAAGTGTAAGTTACGGTGCAACTTATACCTCAGAACAAGAGGAATGGATTGCGACAGTTCCGGTTGGATATGCAGATGGATGGTTAAGAAGATTAAGCAATCAAGAAGTTCTTGTGAACGGGAAGCGAACTCAAATTGTCGGAAGAATTTGTATGGATCAGTTTATGATTCGCTTGCCCGAAAAGATGGATATAGGAACCCGAGTTACGTTAATTGGTGAACAGGGTATGGAGAGAATATCAATTGATGAAGTTGCAGAAGAGATGGACACTATAAATTATGAGATTCCTTGTATGATTAGTTATCGTGTACCAAGAATTCACATGAAGAATGGCAAGATTGAACATGTTATAAACCCCATCATTCAAAATATGTAATGGTAGAAGAAAGAAAAATAATAAATGATGCATAATTTCTATCAGGTAAATAGATAATATGGTAGGATTTGCAGAAGAACTTTGCAAAATCGTCTATTAGGTGATATGATTAAAAATGGATTAAAATATGTGTGTGTAGTTGATGGTGGAGGTGTATGTTTGTGTCCGATTCTAGTGCAACAACAACTGAGATTATTGTTCGTTTACCGCAACAATTAATCAGTGAATTAGATGGGATCATTAAACAGGAGAACGGTAGTCATAGTGACATCATTTATCAAGCAACGAAGATGTATTTAAGAGAAAGAAAAAAGCGTCATATCCGTGAGTCTATGAGAAGAGGCTATATGGAAATGGCGAAAATTAACTTGAATATTGCGTCAGAAGCATTCCTAGCTGAAGAAGAAGCAGATCACACCGTTGAACGCCTAGTAAGCGGGGGGTAATCCTTTGATTGTTAAACGTGGTGACGTTTATTTTGCTGACCTTTCCCCAGTAGTTGGATCCGAACAAGGGGGAGTAAGACCTGTCCTTGTTCTTCAAAACGATATTGGGAATCGGTTTAGTCCCACAGTTATTGTTGCTGCAATAACTGCCCAAATCCAAAAAGCTAAGCTTCCTACTCATGTTGAGATAGATGCAAAGCGATATGGATTTGAGCGAGACTCTGTCATTTTACTAGAACAAATTCGAACAATTGATAAGCAACGATTGACGGACAAAATCACACATCTAGATGATGAAATGATGGAAAAAGTGGACGAAGGCGTACAGATTAGTCTTGGACTCATCGATTTTTAATAGCACTTATATTATAAAGCTGTTTAGAAGAAAATTCTAAGCAGCTTTATTTATTTTTGTTAAAGCAGCCATGAATGAATGGTCAACTAAAACTCTAAAATATCATATAAATTATTCCAAAAGGTAATAAAAAATTGAAAGAAAATTGGATGAATGAAATAATAGATTTAGATATTTGCACTATATGCACATATATATAAAGAGTGATAAAAAAATACTTATTGCAGAAAGAGTCTTAGGGGGAATACAGGATGGATACATTTTTACTAGCGCTCATACGAGAAAACCAAGAAGAAATCGTTAATAAATGGCTAGAGGAAATCAGAGTATTAGGTAATGAAAATAGTTTGCGGGTTGTTTCTGATCAATTATTCCTTAACACTAGTAGAGAATTTGTTCACCTTATTATTACAAATGTGGAGAACACAAAGGAGCAACTCTCAGTTAACTTGAATGATTTCTCAGAAAGAATTATTAAACTAGGATGGCCTCTTAGCTATATAACCGAAGGGCTGCAGCAGTTCAGAAAAGTGATTCACTGCTGGTTACAAGAACGTGAGACAGCTCCGGCTGGTCAGTTAAGAATCATGAATGAAGTAAATGAGTGGATTGATCCCATTATAAATCATATGGTGAATCATTATTCAGGGTCATGGGAGCATACGGTTTCCATGCAGAAGATGGCACTTCAGGAGCTATCAGCGCCACTTATTCCTGTATTTGATAACATCACGGTGATGCCTCTAATTGGAACAATCGATACAGATCGGGCGAGAAAAATTATGGAAAACCTACTACAAGGTGTCGTTAAGCACCGCTCGGAGGTAGTGTTAATAGATATTACGGGTGTACCTGTTGTGGATACTATGGTAGCACATCATATTATCCAAGCAGCTGAAGCGGTTAGGCTTGTTGGAACAAAATGCTTAATCGTTGGGATTCGCCCAGAAATAGCACAGACGATTGTAAACTTAGGAATAGATTTAAGTCATATCATCACTAAGAACTCACTAAAGAATGGGCTAGAATCTGCATTAAATATGACGAATCGAACGATTGTCAAAACTTCAGTAGGTGAAAATAAATGAGAATTCCAATTTTAAAACTTCGACAATACTTATTAGTTACTATTCAATGGGAGCTTGATGACCAAACAGCTATTCAATTTCAAGAAGACCTTCTGAGGAAGATTCATGAAACGGGAGCTAAAGGAATTGTGATAGATTTGACATCAGTAGATATTATTGATTCCTTTATCGCAAAGGTAATCGGAGACGTTGTGAGCATGTCAAGTCTAATGGGAGCGAAGGTTGTTTTAACAGGGATTCAACCAGCTGTTGCAATAACTCTAGTTGACTTAGGAATCCATTTAAATGATGTTCCAACTGCAATAGACTTAGAAAAAGGATTAGATAAGCTTCAGCAAGAATTGGGGGAATAAGGATGGAAATCCAATCCTGCGTTAAAATTATTTCAGAATGGGACATTGTAGCTGCTCGCCAAATGGGGAGAGATATTGCAAAGCAATTAGGCTTTGGAACAGTAGATCAGGCTAGAATTGCAACAGCGATTTCGGAAATGGCTCGTAATATATATTTGTATGCTCAAAAAGGATCAATTTGTATCGAACAAATACATACAGTTGATCGAGTTGGAATTAAGGTTTCTTCTATCGATGAAGGTCCTGGAATAACTGACATAAGGCGAGCGATGGAAGATGGTTTTTCTTCTTCTGGTGGACTTGGAGCTGGATTGCCAGGGGTTAGACGTTTAATGGATGAATTCAACATAGATTCAGAAGTTGGCAAAGGGACTGAGATTGTTACCATAAAATGGCTTAGAAAATAAGAAAATATAGGTGTAGTTGACCAAGGGAGAGATGAGGTTGGACAATCAGCAAATCATGTTAGGTAAATACGAAGACTTACTAACAAAATATCTCCGTGATTCAAATGAGCAGCTTCTATACAAAGGTCAAAAGTTAAGTAGGCAATCTATAGAAAATGATATAACTCCAGAAGAAATAGTAGCGATTCATAAATCAGTTCTGCAGAATTTGTATCCTGATATTCCAAAAAAGGTAGTCGATTCTTTTGACCTCTTATTAGAGGTAATGATTGGCTATGGTCTAGTTTATTTGGAGCATCAACTCTTGAGAGATCAACAAGAAGAGATTAAAAGTGAAATGGAAATTGCTGCGAATGTTCAGCAAACGTTACTAGGAACTAAGGTACCAACGGTAAAGGGATTGGACATTGGAGCAATCAGTATCCCGGCAAGACAAATGAATGGGGACTACTTCCATTTCGTTGAAGATGAATCGGGCAGCATAAGTGTAGCGGTAGCCGATGTAATTGGAAAGGGCATTCCAGCTGCTCTTTGTATGTCTATGATCAAATATGCGATGGATAGTTTACCTGAATCCAGGAACCGTCCTAGTTTTGTACTAGAAAATTTAAACCGAGTTGTGGAACAAAATGTAGATATTACAATGTTTATTACAATGGTTTATGGAATGTTTGATGCCGAAACAAATTACTTCACATACTCTTCTGCGGGGCATGAGCCAGGATTTCACTACTCTTCTAAAGAAGAAAAATTCTATGATTTAAACCCATCTGGGCTTGTGTTAGGTGTCGATAAGTCTATGAAGTATAAGGAACACAGTCTCCGGATTGAAGAAGGTGATATGATTATACTTTTATCCGACGGCGTAACAGAGACAAGGTCAGATGAAGGGTTTATTGAAAGGGAAGACATTGTACAACTAGTCCGTAAATTTAATCACCTTCCTGCTCAAGAGATTGTGGAAAGTATTTATAAGGAGTTAGTAAAACTTCAAGATTTTCAGTTGAAGGATGACTTTACTTTGATAATTTTTAAAAGAATAGGTTTATAATGCTAAATTAGCGGGTAAATACCCTTTGTGGCCTAGCAAATGGCTTGGACTTTAAAGAAGGAATTAATCAAATTTACAATATTGATATAAGGGAGTGGAGAAAGTGAATCTACAGGTCGAGATTAACCAAGAAGGCTTAACACATCATGTATTTGTTAAAGGAGAAGTGGATGCTTACACAGCTCCCCAATTGAAGGATCAACTTGTACCATTAGCTGAACAAAAGGATGCGAACCTTTCTATTGACCTCGCAGGTGTTTCATATATTGATAGTACAGGACTAGGGGTTTTCATTGGCGTTCTCAAAACAACTAGAAAATCAGGTGGTTCTCTACAGCTAATAGGTTTAAATGAACGAGTGAAGCGGTTATTTATGATAACGGGTTTACATGAAATTATTAATATTTCTGGAGTTGAGTAAAAAGTGAATCAGTCTTTTGATTATATAGAGATGAAGGTCCCGTCTAAACCAGAATATGTAGGGGTAGTCAGATTAACTTTATCTGGTATAGCAAGTAGGATGGGATATTCTTATGAAGATATCGAGGATTTAAAAATTGCAACCTCAGAGGCTATTACAAATGCTGTTCATCATGCATATAATCAAGATGAAGGTGGAGAGATTGTCATTGGTTTTGGATTATTTAGTGACCACTTGCAAATCATGGTTTCGGATAATGGCAAAAGTTTTGATATTAATCAAATGAAAGAGGATTTAGGTCCTTATAGTAGTTCAACCAATATATACGAAATGAATGAAGGCGGACTAGGGTTATACTTAATTGATACATTGATGGACGATGTTAAAATTAATAATGATGCTGGGGTAAGTGTTTTTATGAAAAAGTACCTTCAAAGAGAGCGGGTGGGAAGCGATGAAGAGTCAATCGCAACCAACCAAGCAGAATAATGATATAAAAGACTTAATTGAGAAATATCAGAAGACCAACGATGAAGACATCCAGTTATTTATTGTTGAGAAATATAGAGCGCTTGTTGAATCGTTAGCTCGTAAATATTCACGTGGTCGAAATATGCATGAGGATCTAGTTCAGGTTGGGATGCTTGGTTTGCTTGGGGCAATCAGAAGATATGACCCGAGTGTAGGAAAAGCATTCGAAGCATTTGCGATTCCGACAATCATAGGAGAAATTAAACGTTTTTTACGAGATAAAACTTGGAGCATTCATGTTCCTAGAAGGATAAAAGAACTGGGTCCTAGAATTAAGGGAACGGTTGAAAAATTAACAACTGATTTACAACGTTCTCCTAAAATAGAAGAAATTGCACGTTATTTAGACGTCTCGGAAGAAGAGGTTTTAGAAACTATGGAGGTTGGCAAGAGCTATCAGGCTTTGTCAGTAGATCATAAGATTGAATCTGATTCTGATGGGAGTACAGTGACGCTGCTAGATTTAGTAGGTAACCAGGATTCAGGCTATGAATTGATTAATCAAAAAATGGATTTTGAAGCTTCCTTAAAAGTCTTAACTGAAAGAGAGAGGCAAGTTATACAATATACCTTTCTAGAAAACCTCAGCCAAAAGGAAGCTGGTGAAAAGTTAGGAATTTCTCAAATGCATGTATCAAGATTACAACGACGAGCAATTCAGAAACTACGGAATGCGGCAGATGAAGATCCCATACAGTCGGAGTGTATAACATGAATGAACAGCACTTAACAACCCATTTAGAAGTCCTCACTTATCAAATGTCAAAGCAAGGTAAAGACTGCTGTGGAGACAGTTATGTAATTGTAACAGAACAAGATTATGCAGTTTTAGCTATAGCTGATGGACTTGGGAGTGGAGCAGGGGCAAAAGATTCTTCAGAAGTGATTACAAAGGTTATTAAGCAATATCATAATGAAGATATCCACTCCCTCATTCATAGATGTAATGATTCCTTGCGTTCTAAGCGAGGAGCGGCAGTAACGGTTGTTAAGATTTTCTTTAAACTAAATGAAATTGTCTATGCAGGGATTGGTAATATAAAATTCATACTTATTTCTCCGGATGGAAAAACCACATACCCCCTTCCTAAAATGGGATTCCTTTCAGGTAAACCTATTTCCTTTCAAATTCAACGGTTCTCCTACGAGGCAGATTCATTATTCATGATGAATAGTGATGGGATCAAAATGCTCTCTAGTAAAGAACTAATTAGTTTTTCCTATTCTCTTTCTGATTGTATTGACTATATCGATCGAAAAAATGATAAAACAGATGATGCAACTCTATTAGTGGGCAAAATTACATGATGAAAAGGTGAGATTGTATGTTAATTTTGTTAAAATAGATTCACGACGAAATTTAAACTAGGAGTGAATGTATTGACCACAGTTATGGATCAACGATCTTTCATTATAAAAAACATTTCAACCGCACTAAACTTAAAAGTAAATCAAGTAGAAAATGTAATAGGGCTACTCGAACAGGATAACACTGTTCCTTTTATTGCTCGTTACAGAAAAGAAATGACAGGTGCACTCGATGAAGTGCAAATCAAAGATATTATGGAGCAATGGCAATATCTTCAGAATCTTCAAAAGCGAAAAGAAGAGGTAATTCGTTTAATAGATGAACAGGGGAAATTAACAGAAGATCTTCATGACTCTATCGAAAAGGCAGAGAAGCTCCAAGTTGTTGAAGATTTATATAGACCTTATAAGCAAAAACGTAGAACAAAGGCTACTATTGCAAAAGAAAAAGGACTAGAGCCGCTAGCATTATGGTTACTAGAATTAAATAGAGAAGACGTAAACCAAGAAGCATCTAAATACATATCAGAGCAACAAGAAGTAACGACCGTAGAGGAAGCCTTGCAGGGAGCGCAAGATATTATTGCTGAGCTAATCTCCGATGAGGCCTCATATCGTCAATGGATTAGGAACGCAACACATCAAAAAGGTAAAATCGTTACGTCTGTCAAAGATGAAGAGAAAGACGAAAAGAAGGTATTCGAGATGTATTACGGTTATGAAGAACCGGTCCAAAAGGCTGCACCACATCGAATACTTGCGATTAACCGAGGAGAGAAAGAAGACATTTTAAAAGTCTCGATTGAAGCTCCAGGGGAACTGTTTGTTAAGCATATAGTGGACAAGGTAATTGGTAAAAAGCTCTCCCCATCAAATCAATGGGTAATAGCAGCGATAGAGGATGGCTACAAACGACTTATACAGCCATCTATTGAGAGAGAAATTAGAAAAGAATTAACTGAAATTGCAGAGGAACGTGCCATTCATATTTTTTCAGAGAACCTGAAAAAATTACTACTTCAACCTCCTTTAAAAGGGAAAACCATTCTAGGAGTAGATCCAGCCTACCGAACTGGATGTAAGTTAGCGGCTATTGATGAAACGGGAAAGGTGTTAGATATTGGTGTAATTTACCCTCATCCTCCTGCTTCGAAAACTGCGGAAGCTACAAAAAAGATTCTACATATATTGAACTCCTTCCCGATTGAAATGATTGCAATAGGAAATGGGACTGCTTCAAGGGAAACGGAACAATTTATTGCAGAACTAATAAGAGAAAGTAAGAAAGATATCTACTACTTGATTGTGAATGAGGCAGGGGCAAGTGTATATTCTGCATCAGATATTGCAAGAGAGGAATTTCCAAACCTCCAAGTAGAAGAGAGAAGTGCAGTTTCGATTGCCCGTAGACTTCAAGATCCTCTTGCAGAGCTTGTTAAGATAGATCCCAAATCAGTTGGGGTTGGCCAATATCAACATGATGTAGCTCAAAAGAAACTAAGTGATTCACTTACTTTCGTAGTAGAAACAGCAGTTAACCAAGTAGGAGTTAATGTAAATACAGCATCCTCCTCTTTGTTGCAGTATGTTGCAGGTCTTAGTAAAACTGTCGCAAATAATATTGTTAAACAAAGAGATGAAGCAGGTAAATTTACTGACCGTACTGAATTAAAAAAAATACCAAGACTTGGTGCTAAAACCTATGAACAATGTATTGGATTTTTGAGAATACCAGAAGGTCATAATTTATTAGATCGAACTCCAATACATCCAGAGAACTACCAAGTTGTTAAAGCTCTATTAAAACAGTTAGATTCTTCAATATCTGACTTGGGAACAGAGAATCTAAAACTGAAACTCAAGGAGATAGATATAGAAGCTGTATCTCAAGAACTAGGAGTTGGAGAGTTAACACTTCGTGATATCCTAGATTCACTAGCAAGACCAGAAAGAGATCCTCGAGATGAGTTGCCTAAGCCACTCCTTAAAAAGGATATCTTAAAACTAGAAGACCTTTCCAAAGGATTAGAGCTACAAGGTACAGTTAGAAACGTGGTTGATTTCGGTGCGTTTATTGATATTGGTGTGAAGCAAGATGGGCTTGTTCACATTTCAAAACTCACGAAAGGCTTCGTTAAAAACCCTCTTGATGTTGTATCTGTCGGGGATGTTGTAACAGTCTGGGTTGATGATGTGGATTCGAAAAAAGGGCGTGTCGCATTAACGATGCTTCCTCCGGCTACACAGGAATCATAATTCTAAGTTACAATGAAGAAAGAAGCTAATCATCTATGTATAGTTGGTTAGCTTCTTTTAATTAGAATTAACCTTCTTCTGTAAAATTCTTTTTTCTATAAAAGAACCAGCACTGGTTTAACAGTTTTATTTGATATCTATTTTTCTCATAATATGCACGAGTCATTTGGTTTTTTAACCAAATAGGCATTGTTCATACCTCCTTAGGCTTTATAATGAAGGATGTAGTATATAATTATGTAAAGTCTTTCAGATAGGTGCATAAATCAGCAGGAGTGAATGACCATGACAAATGATGAACTTCAAGGGCTTGTGGAAGAAATCTCACAAACTCAATTCCATATGACATTTAACCATCAAGCTACTTTTAATAAAAAATTAAGGTCCACCGGTGGTAGATATTTATTACATACGCATAATATTGAGATTAACCCGAGATATTATGAGGAGTTGGGTATCCAAGAGCTTATCGGGATTGTTAAGCATGAACTATGTCATTATCATCTTCATCTACTAGGTAAAGGATACAAACACCGTGATCATGACTTTAAGCAGTTATTAAAAGAAGTAGATGCACCGAGGTTTTGCTCAACGCTTCAATCTGTTGAAAACAAGAGGCAAACTGCGCAGTTAGTTTATGAATGTTCAAAATGCAGGCAACACTATACAAGAAAAAGAAGAGTAAATATTGATCGGTATGTGTGTGGAAAGTGTAGAGGGAAACTTGTACTTGTAAATAATAAATGAGTATTGACTGAGCAAACAAGTTGTGATAAATTATAGAAACTGTCGCTTGAATAATTAATATACACCGACTCGGTTTACCAATCTTAAACAAGTTGACATTAATGAAAACCTGTTATATTATATACAAGTCCCTACTGCTTACTTAGGTTTTCGAAGGGATTCTAGTATGTACAATTAAATAGTTATTCCACCATAGCTCAGCGGTAGAGCATTCGGCTGTTAACCGAAGGGTCGTAGGTTCGAATCCTACTGGTGGAGCCATGTTTATGGGGAAGTACTCAAGTGGCTGAAGAGGCGCCCCTGCTAAGGGTGTAGGTCGTTAACGCGGCGCGAGGGTTCAAATCCCTCCTTCTCCGCCATAGACTTTATAAATCATGGCCCATTGGTCAAGCGGTTAAGACACCGCCCTTTCACGGCGGTAACACGGGTTCGAATCCCGTATGGGTCACTTTAATAATGGAGGGAGAAACAATTGTTTCTTTCTCCATTATTCCCTAAAAGACTATAATTAAGGTCCTGTGGTGTAGCGACGAGCAAATCTTCGATGAGTTAACTTCGAGTTGTCCCGACGCATTAATCATCATTCCTTCGGAGGAAGGGACAGTTTTAGTCAAATTATAACCAGGTGCATATGTTACTTGGGATATATAAGTATGGTCCCGTGGTGTAGCGGTTAACATGCCTGCCTGTCACGCAGGAGATCGCGGGTTCGATTCCCGTCGGGACCGCCATTGTTTAATGTGTATGGCAAATGAAATAGATTATTCACCAATATCATATATTGGGCTATAGCCAAGCGGTAAGGCAACGGACTTTGACTCCGTCATGCGTTGGTTCGAATCCAGCTAGCCCAGCCACGCGGATGTGGCGGAATTGGCAGACGCACCAGACTTAGGATCTGGCGCCGTAAGGCGTGGGGGTTCGACTCCCTTCATCCGCACCATTTTTTTTGCGGCAACATAGTAACTTACCTTTTTGCGGTCGTGGCGGAACGGCAGACGCGCTAGGTTGAGGGCCTAGTGGGGGTAACCCCGTGGAGGTTCAAGTCCTCTCGGCCGCACCAATTATTGGAACTTGCAAAGTTCAACGTATAATGGTAACTTAATATAACGTTCTTATTTAGAAGTATTATGATGTGCGCCCGTAGCTCAATTGGATAGAGCGTTTGACTACGGATCAAAAGGTTAGGGGTTCGACTCCTCTCGGGCGCGCCATTAATGACGGGAAGTGGCTCAGCTTGGTAGAGCACCTGGTTTGGGACCAGGGGGTCGCAGGTTCAAATCCTGTCTTCCCGACCAGAGATGTAATTTATATATTATGCGGGTGTAGTTTAATGGTAAAACCTCAGCCTTCCAAGCTGATGTCGTGAGTTCGATTCTCATCACCCGCTCCATTTAAAACAATTGGAAGAAATTATGTGTTGATTGATAGCTTAGTATCATGATATACTAATCTTCTGGTCGCGAGATCAAGTTCTTTGAAAACTAAACAAAACGTCAAGCGTGTTGGTCTTTAAAAGCCAACGCAAGTAATAAATTTTTAAATCTACTATATAGTTATATTCGCTAATGTGAAAAAGCTCAGTAGATTGCCGGTGTAATGAGCAATCAAACACTTTATTGGAGAGTTTGATCCTGGCTCAGGACGAACGCTGGCGGCGTGCCTAATAC
>NZ_JAAIWM010000011.1 GCF_011008845.1 Bacillus mesophilus
CACACCCGTTCCCATTCCGAACACGGAAGTTAAGCTCTTCAGCGCCGATGGTAGTTGGGGCATTGCCCCTGTGAGAGTAGGACGTCGCCAAGCAAAAGTAAAAAGAGTAGCTCATGTAGCTACTCTTTTTTGTGTTAATGAGCACGAAGTGCTAAAAGACACAACAAGTACCAGAGGACTACAAGAAGCAAGAAGGTTGAGGAAGCGAAGAAGTCCGGAGAATGAGGATTATACGTGGGGACTGAAGGAATGAAGCTGACGAAGAGATTCGCCGCTTGTTTTAGTACAATCCCAACGTGACTGTTAAGCTCAAGCGCACTCATGGAATAAATGTATGAACATTCCCGAGCACTATTACCTAATCAATACTCATCATATTTTTTGCTCTCTTTGAAATACTATGGAAGTATGATAAACCAAGGAGATGATTATATGGGAAGAACTAAAAATGCAAATGCAAATGCACAACGAAATGACAATGTGAAAAAAGGAAATAGTCCTGAATTTGCTGCTTACGCAGAAGTAATAGCAGACCAGGCTGATGGTAAAGATAAAAAATAATCACAGTAACCGGTAAAAGTTTATGAATCTGGTCCTATCCATAGTGGATAGGGCCTTTTAGTTCAGGAAAAGGGAAATTTATAATGTTTTACTCCTTTTTTTGGAAGACATCTGATAAAATAGTAAAATAGGCGAAGAGAAGGAGAATAACATATGTCTAGCTATACAGTTACTAAAAAGAAAAAGCAATTTGATTTATCATCATTTCTTATCATGATTGCCATCATTCTTGTTTTGTCCTGTCTAATAGTTCCCTTTGTAGCGATCTACTCATATCAGGATATCTTTATTAACAACGTACAATCATGGTTTTTTGCAACACCAAAGATTAACTATTTTATATTTGCTGGTGGGTTAATTTGGTTCTCAATTCTTATAGTTATTTTCTTGATTTATCGTAATAATACTTTAATGGCTGATAAAAAGGTAAGGCTTTTTCCATTTTATTTAGCAGTGATACCAGGAATAATTGTTATATTACTTTCTCTACATAATTATTTCTATTTAAATGATGAAGGTATATATTACAATGGGCTGACAGACCTTGGCGTTAAAACATATAAGTGGGAAGATGTAACGGAAGCTAAACAGCTTCAAGTGATAAATAATGGGGTTATGGTTGAAGGAGATCTTGTATTTGAATTTAAGAATGGAGAAACCTTTAACCTTCCTGTTACAAAAGAAGTTCAATTAAATAAGAGGCGAATTTATACTGCGCTAAGAAAAGTAGATGTTGAAGTACAACGTATTCTGCCAGAGGGTCAGGGTTAATAAAAAGAAGGATTGAATGATATTCAATCCTTTTTTTTATTTAATTTTAAATAGAGTATACCCTTCTATTGTCCCTACTAATGAGTCAATTATGGTATAATAGATTAGTTATTATTATAATTTTTGTGAGGTGTTAAAGTGGAGCAATCCAATAAATCAATTCTACTAGTAGACGGAATGGCCCTATTATTTAGAGCATTCTATGCAACGGCAGTAAGTAATTATTTTATGATAAATAGTAAAGGAATTCCGACAAACGGGATTCATGGGTTTGTAAAACATTTATTTACAGCTATTGAACATTTTAATCCTAGCCATGTAGTGTGCTGTTGGGATATGGGAAGTAAAACATTCCGTACAGAGGAATTTTCTGAATATAAAGCAAACCGTGCAGAGGCACCTATTGAACTAGTTCCACAATTTGATCTTGTAAAAGATGTTGTTGATTCGTTTGATATCCCTAATATTGGGTTAAAAGGGTATGAAGCAGATGATTGTATTGGAACCCTTGCTAGAGAATATAGTGTAGATCACAAGGTGATTATTTTAACTGGGGATCAAGATATTTTCCAATTAATTAATCAGAATGTATCCGTTGCAATCGTTAGAAAAGGTTTTGGAAATTATGATTTGTATAACCCAGAACGTCTTTTGGAGGAAAAGGGTATTACTCCGGCCCAGATGATTGATCTAAAAGCTTTAATGGGTGATCCAAGTGATAATTATCCGGGTGTAAAAGGTATTGGGGAGAAGACTGCTATTAAATTGTTACTAGAATTTGGAACGATAGAGGGGATATTAGATAACCTCTCTAAACTTACAAAATCCCAACAAAAGAAGATTGAAGATAGCTTAGAGATGCTTCACCTTTCCCACCGCTTGGCACGAATTCATTGTGAAGTTCCAATTGAATGTAGCTTAGATCAAGCAGAATATAAAGTTAACAAAGAACGGGCGCTCTCAACTTTTAGAGAGCTTGAATTTAAAGGATTAGATCGTTTACTTGGGTAAGGAATGGGTTGTACCCATTCCTAGCTTTTCCTATATTTTCGTATTATCCTTTTTTGCTTTATCCTCAAGCTTGGTTTTGGGATCAGGTGTCGGTATATCTGAACCAAAACCTTGAGGATTAACACCTGAGAAAGCTTCAGTTCCGCGGTTTGCATTTCTTTGGGTCATGATCATTCACCTCCCATATTGTATTGTTTGAAGCAGAGTCAACAATTATGTAAGCTGTTGATTACCTACATAAAACATTTAGGAATGAATAGTTTTTACTCTCAACTTAGAAACTAATGTTGAGGTGAAGTTATATGAATAAAGGAATGGTTACAGCTATTACTACAATAGGGTTAGCTCAATTTCTTAAGATTCCGCTAAAGAAAATAAAAACAGGTAAATGGGAATGGGAAACATTTGTTGAGACGGGTGGGATGCCTAGCTCTCATTCTGCAGGTGTAACGTCACTGGCGACATTTATAGCTTTAAAAAAAGGTGTACCCACCGTTGATTTTGCGTTAGCTTCTGTTTTTGGAATGATTGTTATGTATGATGCTCAAGGAATTCGAAGGCAAACGGGTGAATTAACTTTATTAGTAAATGACATGGAAGAAGACCTTGAACGCTTAAAAGGTCAAGAAGATCACCACTTTCATGACAAAAAAGATAGAAAATTAAAGGAAATGTTAGGACATCAACCAGCAGAAGTACTAGGTGGAGCTTTGCTTGGTATGTTAACTGGTACAATTGGTCACTTTTTGACAAAGAAAAAATAAGCAAGATGTTTTATGTTGTCTGTAAATAAGGATGGGGAAAGAGTGACTAAGATAGAGGAATATTTGCAATTCTTAAAGCAAAAAGGGTTTATATTCAGGGAGGAAGAGCTTGGCTTCATTTCATTTGGTCAAAGATATTCTGGTACTAACGATCAGCAAGTGATTGCAGCAATCGAGATCACCCTTAAAGCACAAAAACATTTTGACGGAAGTTATTTTGTTGCTTTACTAGAACAATTAAAAGGTGAAGACATTACGAACCGAAAACAAGCCTTTCAATATGCACAGGAAAAAGGAATCATTTGACACGCGATTTCCTATTGAAAACTTGATATGTAGTTCAAGGAGCGCCCAGATAAGGCGTTCTTTTTTATTTACACTACTTAATTACAAGGAACCAATATAAAAAGCCTAAATCATAAAAGACTTAGACTTTCTCTTGAATAAGATTCTACTTAAGAAGCACTTTGTATAGACGGATTTATGGACTTTTTCTTAGTAGGCCATTCGGACAAAATCATTCCAATGAAGATAAACACACATCCATAAACCGCAATCCAGCCTAAGCGCTCGTTGGCCCAGAAATAAGCTGTTATAGCTGCAAAAACGGGTTCAGTAGCAAAGATTAATGCAACTCTAGTAGGAGTAGTGTACTGTTGAAGCTTAGTTTGTGCGAAGAAAGCAAAAGCAGTTGCTAGGATAGAAGTGACAAGTAAAGCAATGAGTACTTCTCTTTGAACTAGAGTCCCGACATGAAACGCTCTTTGCCAATCTTCAAACAGTAAGGCACATATACCAGAAAAAACAGCGACACCAAGGATTTGCCCAATTGTTAGCAATAAAGTGGGAAATTCATTTGTATATTTTCCAGTTAAGATTATGTGCATAGCGAATGCAAAGGCACAGCCTAGTACTAATAGATCTCCAATGTTTAATGAAAAGGTATCACCAACCGTTAACATAAACAACCCAAATGCAGCAACAATTGAACCTATAATTGCGATAGAACGTGGTCTTTGCTTTAAAATGAGTAATGATAATAGAGGTACTAATACCACACTAAGACCTGTGATAAATCCTGCTTTAGATGATGTTGTATATAATAATCCCATTGTTTGAAGTGCATAACCTAAGAAAAGGCTCATTCCAATAAACAATCCTGCTAATAGGAATTTAAGATTAATTGCTTGAAGTTGATCACGTTTGTAAATAAAAAAGCCAATCATTAAAATGATTGCTGCTATAGAAAATCTTATAGCATTAAACGTAAATGGTTCTAAAAAAGAGATGGCTTGTTGAACAAGTACAAAGGTTGCTCCCCAAATAAATGCAACAAAAAGTAAAATACCATCAGCTAGTAAACGTGTTTTCATGTTGATAGTCCCTTCTCAGTCTATATTGATTACTGATTGTCTCGAATCGCCTTTCTTGCAAGCTCATCCGCAATCTGATTTTGGCTACTAGGAATCCATTTCATAAAAAATAAATCGAATTGCTTTGTTAATTTTAACGCAGTTTCTAAAAGAGGGGCATATTGTTTGTTTTTTACATATTCCTTCTCAATTGCCCGATCTACTAGCTGGGAGTCTGTTCGAAATGAAACAATTGAAAACTCCTTTTCAATACAGATTTCCAATGCTTTGATTAAGGAATAATACTCAGCTTCATGATTTGACATGTTTCCTAGTGGAATAGAATATCTTTCTAAAACACCATTACCTTTTATATAGATACCTGCTCCAGAAGGACCAGGGTTACCTGCACTTGCTCCATCAATATATACTTCGATCAATTGAAAACCCCCTAAAAAAATGGATCCACGAAACATACTATAACATTGATTTTTCTTATATAGAAGAGGAATATAGATTTCCTTATTAGAATAATGAATAAGCATGAAAAAGTATGGAAAAATGTAGATACTAAGATTTTGGAGGATGAACTAGGGTGAACGTTTGGATTGAGTGGAAATATAAAACAGCAAAGAATCTTGAACTTACATTAACAACAGAAGTCATGCAAGCGAAAAAGGCTCTTCTAATTGCAGAAGATTTTATGAAAACAGGTCGAACAAAGGACTTGGTTTTTTATGATGAACAGCATACTATGTGGACAAAAAAAGAATTTGAGAAACTTCTTAAGGAAGTAGAAGAAGAGCCACATCATATAGAGGTTTTCTTTGATGGTGGGTTTGATGTGCAGACTAAAAAGGCTGGTGCTGGGGTCGCTATTTATTATTCAAGAAAAAATAAAGATTTCCGAATTAGGGAAAACAGTGTATTAGAGGAACTCGATAATAATAATGAAGCAGAATATGCAGCTTTCTGGGCAGGGGTATTGCAACTTGAGGCACTAGGTGTCCGTAATACGAGTGTCCACTTTAAAGGTGACTCACAAGTCGTGTTAAATCAATTATCTGGAGAATGGCCGTGCTTTGAGGATGAGTTCAATAGGTGGTTAGATCGGATTGAAGAGAAGCTAAAGGAACTCAAGATTAAGCCTACCTATACAGCCATTTCCAGAAAGGAAAACAGAGAGGCAGATCAGCTAGCAAGTCAAGCTCTACAAGGGGTCATGGTTTCAAGTCATCTTAATCGATCTGAATAGAGAGGAGCCGGTAAGGTGAAGCAAAGGAAGGCGATTGTGGAGGTAAGTGAAATATTAGATACATTTTGTGAAAGTTGCTTTGTCCATTCTTACTTTAAAAAGGAGTATGGAAAGTGTAAGGCACATAAGTTTTGTATTAAAGAATGCACGGTTGGCCAAAAATTAAAGGAATACGGTAGAATTCTTTCATAGAAACTGTTTTCGTATAGAGTGTTCGTTAGTAAAATGTTGTGTGCTTTAAACCTAGAGAGCTGCCTTTTTCTAACTATAAAAATTAGTTATAGAGTTTAAATAGGCTGAGTTTCTAAAAATGAAAGATTGAAAAGTCACAAACTTTTAGAAAAGAGCCTTTATAAAAAAAACTTCAGTTGGTTAGGAATACCCTGCCCACTGAAGTTTTTTTATTTTAATTATGTGTTATTGCTTAGCTTCATTTAATTGCTCTTCACATTGTGTAAGTGAAACCTGTTGTTCATTTAAAAATTCCTTGTCTACACCTGTCTGGTTGTTGAACGCATGAGACAGTTGTGCTCTTGCATCTTGAATAGCTTGAGTTGCTTCTTCCAATTGCTCTCGGTCCATACTCATTGTTGCTGTGCCTACCATTTTTTGAGCTGCTTTCACAGACATTTCTACTTGCTTTAAATCGTTAAATGGCTCTGACATATAAAAACTCCCCTTTCAGTATATCAAGTTTAGCTTGACCAATTTAAAAGGCACTATACCTTAGAATTACTACTACTTTTGATAAGACACTCATAAAATGTTAAAAACAATTAGGAGTGTTATTAATGTTACAAGCCTATATCAATGATCTACAAGTTGTAATTAGATTTTCTTTGTCTTATCAGCACAGAGAAGAGTTACAAGAAGAGGAGATCATCCGAACCGTTCTTCAATTAGATGAGAAGTTGTTAACTTATATTGATGATTGTTTAGCCTGTAAAGGTAAAAATGGCGAATTAATTATTATATATGTTCAGCCGGGAGAAGTACTTGATGTACAAATTCAACAAGTCATTGTAAAAGAAAATATATTGTCTTGATACTAGGAAGAAAACTGCTTTATTAAATCAACAACAGTTATTTTGTCTAATCCATTGTGATATTGCTCCATCTTCTTCGAATGACTCTTTGCAAAATCTCTTGAATTCAATTTATCAAGAAGCTCCTCTTCAAAAGACTGTGAAAATTTATCTAAAGGTAAATAGAATATTAAGTCCTGGTTCAGCAGAACATCCACATTAATTTTCTCTTGACCAGGAAGGTGATCATATACAAAAATGGGTAAACGTTTTGAAAGACATTCACTAATGGTTATACCGCCTGGTTTAGATAATATAGCATCTACAGAGTGGTAGATGACATTCATCTTTTTCTTAGATTTGATATAAGGAAAAGGTATGATTCGAGGATGATTCTGTGCGATTAGCTTTGTATAAAGCTTAGTATTGCTACCACATAACACATAATAGTGAATCTTTCCATGAATCGGTAAATACGACAATAAGTCTTCAATTTTGCCAACTCCTAAACTTCCCCCTGAAACCAATACCTTGTACTCTTTTGTGCGTTCGGCTTTCTGCAACACGTTCTCGAACTCCGGGTGAATAGGAATTCCGGTTTGAAAGATCGCCTCCTCTTTCACACCTTTATTAAGTAGATACTCTCTCATTGGTGGAAGGGAGATCAGGTGTGCATCAACCATGTCAGTGCCCCATATATGGTGAATAAAAAAATCAGTGTATACATTAATGATCGTTGCCGAACACTCACCACTTCGTTTCAACGTTGATGCAAGATAGGAAGGCAATGCATGGGAACAAATAATAAAATCAGGTTGATGCTGCTCAATGAGATTACGCATCGAGTTTAGAAAGAGCCATTCGTAGTGTATAAATCGTTTTTCCTGCTCTAAAGATCGATAAACTGATCTTTCATATAAATAATGGTAAAAAGATGGGAACAGCTTAATCCATCTTAAATACACACTAGAGATTAATAGCTCCAACTGTTTATTGGTAGAACTTAATAGTTCAACACTTTCATATTGGATCGATAAATCACTTTGGTTGAATTGTTCAGACAAGCTAGAAATAACCTGGTGATGTCCAGAGGGAATTTGTAATAGTGGAAAAAATAAAACCTTTGGCATAATGTTCTCCCTAAATCATGATAGTGCTTATAGTATGGAACATTACGAATTTTTTATGTGAAATCCTCCCTATAATTCCCATAATAAAACAACTGTTAGTTGGTGAAAATTATATCAACACATTGAAAAGGGGAAGTGTGGTCGTCGTGAGTAACGTAATGAAAGGCTGGTTTCTTTCCATATGGTATTTCCTAGACCCGATTTATTATGCCTTTACAAGGCTTACTTATGTGAAGGATGAGTCAAAGAAGAATTTAATTTTCCGTGTACGTGTCACTAGGTATAAGGGAAGAGAAGTGGTCCTTTCTGATGGGACAATCATCCGCAAAAATGATACGCTTCTAAAAATCCATCTTCATAATGTAAAGCTTCTAAAGGAACTCTATCAAGTACAGTGTGAAGTAAAGAGAGGTAGGCATATATTTCAGTCTGTATTAACAGCTTTGCCAGCTCTAGCTGCCTATTTAGAGAATCACCCACAAAAAGAGGATATAAAAGCAGTTATAGGAATTACTACTCTACACCGGGGCTGTAGAAGGCTTGGGTTTGAAACGCATGATATAAAAAGTAGATGTTATCAATTCTTTAAAAAAGTGACATTTACACTTATTTATATCCTGTCTGCAACGAATATCTCAAAAGAATCAATGCAAAAACATCAACCCAAATACTTATTTATGTCAACTAAAGCTCTATCCAAACGTTATCGAGTCAATTAATATACTTAACAAGAACTACCATATCAATACGCTTTCTTGTTTGATATACTTCTTAACAGGGAGGCGATATTAATGGTAGTTATTTTAATGATCACTTTCTTGGTTACTGGTTTAATCTTCTACGGCTATAAAAAAGGAAATAGAAACACAAAAGATATTTCCATTCAATATTTAGAAGCTGTCTCTACGAATCCTTCCAATTCAAACACTACAAATCTTTCTGTCCTACATCTCTCAGACTTACATTTAGAAAACATTTCAATCTCACCTGATGAACTTTATGATAAAGTGAAAGACCAACATATAGATTTGATTGCTCTAACTGGAGACTTCTTAGATCGTAAACGTACGATTCCAAAACTAACTGAGTATCTTGAGGTTTTTCAGAAGCTGGAACCAACTTATGGAACGTTCGCTGTTTTTGGGAATCACGATTATGTATTAAGAAAAGAACCGTTTCAGCAATTAGAAAATCTACTACAGGAATACGGTTGTCAAACGTTACGTAATGAAACGATCACCATTAATACAAAAGAAGGAATTCTGAATATCATTGGTATTGATGATTTTAGTACAAAGCGCAGCGATCTTGTAGAATCTTATAAAAATGTAGTAGATGGGTATAAGCTTGTTCTTACTCATGATCCTAATATAGTTATGCATATGAAAGACTATCATTTTGATTATCTATTATCGGGTCATTTTCATGGTGGACAAATCTGTTGGCCAAAGCCTTATCACCTAGTGAAGATGGGGAAGCTTGTTCGTCTAAATATGGTTAAAGGACTTCATTATTTTGATGGAAAGCCTTTTTATATTAGCGAAGGACTAGGTCAAACCGGTCTAAATATAAGAGTTGGAAGCCGACCAGAAATAACCTTTCACCAAGTAAGTGTATCTAATGCACAATCATTAGAACTAACATCTTAAAAACTATCGATTAGATAGCTTTTAAGATGTTTTTTTTGTAACATTGCTTTGCATGATCATATAACCTATAAAAAGGCCATATTTGGCCGAATTAATAAAACGATATTAAAGGTTATCTCTTTCGCCTTGTGGATTAGTTTTATCACGCTTGTCCTTATTACGTTTATTGCCTTTGTTATTATCACCAGGCACTATTTCCTTAGCAAATTCCTCTAAATTATTCCCTCTTCTTGGTGAATTTTGATTAGAGCTTCCTCGATTCGGAATCTTTGTCATGTTGTATCCCTCCTAAGCTTTAATAAAGTTCATTTTTAGTATCTCTTTTTATGCTTTAAGTATGTCGAGTATTTTGCCCTTATGTTATGATGAAGCTAAAAAGGGAATGGGGATATTTACCATGAACATACGGCCAGTTAACGAAGCAGATGCTCCTTTGCTTTTGCAGTTATCTAAGAAGTTAGATGAGGAAACCTCTTTTATGTTATTTGAACCAGGAGAAAGAAAAACAACAATAGAGCAGCAAAGAGAAAGTATTAACAGAATTTTAGGACAAGAAAATTCAATGATGTTTGTTGTAGAGGAACAAACGAATTTGGTTGGATTTTTAGGAGCAATTGGCGGAGGAACACTGAGAAAAATCCACTCAGCATACATAGTAATTGGCATCTTAGCTGACTTCCACGGAAGGGGATATGGTTCTGCTTTATTTAAGAAGTTATTTACTTGGGCTAAAGAAAAAGGTCTCCATAGACTAGAACTAACGGTAATGACTCACAATGAAAAAGGAATCGCCTTGTATGAAAAGATGGGTTTTCAAAGAGAAGGTATAAAAAAAGCATCGCTTAAAATCAATGGAGAATGGGTAGATGAATACTACTACTCTTATATAATGGAGGATCATCATGTTTGATTGGCATTATGAAGCTCAAAAAAAGTGGGATGAAAAAGCAGATTTTTGGAATCAAAGTAGTAAGGATATGTGGGATCAAGGTAGTCGAAGCACCATCATTCCTTTCCTACAACAGCATATAAAGCCTTGTAGTATTTTAGATGCTGGATGTGGTGATGGATATGGTTCATATATGTTGCAAAAGCAAGGATTCAAAGTAACAGGTGTAGATGTATCGACCAATATGATTGAAATAGCGAAGGGTCGAGATACTAAGAATGAACTTCAGTTTTTGCAATCAGACATTGCAAAGATGCCATTTCCAGATGCTAGCTTTGAGGCGATTATGGCAATTAACTCATTGGAATGGACAATAGATCCGCTAGAAGTCGTAAAGGAGTTCAAAAGAGTTTTACGTCCTTCAGGAACTCTATGTATAGGACTACTCGGTCCAACTGCAGCACCAAGGCAAAATAGCTATCAGCGCCTTTACGGGGAAAATGTGATCTGTAATACAATGATGCCATGGGAGCTGCAAAGTCTTGCTGAGGAAAATGGCTTTCGTTTAATAGACGGTCATGGTGTTTATAAAAAAGGAGTGACACCTCAAACATTAAACGGCCTTTCAAGTGAACTAAAACAGGCGCTTTCCTTTATGTGGGTGTTTATGTTTGAGAAAAAGGAATGAAAGTTCAGGGAAAGCTTAGATTAAAATTCTAAGCTTTTTTTGTGGCTTTTGGAATAATAAGGTAGGGTCAACAAAATTTTGTAAAAGTTTATTAAACATTATCGATGTAAAGGTTATAATTTAAATAAGGATATCTAGTTTAGGAAAAAGGGAAAAATTAATAGTGAGGGGTTCAATCATGCAAAAACAGGTATTATCTGACATTGAAATCGCACAAAAAGCTCAACTAAAGCAAATATATCGTATTGCAGAAGATCTTGATATTCAACAGGAAGAACTTGAGCCATATGGACATTATAAAGGAAAGCTTAGCTTATCTTTGCTAGACAGATTAAAGGATGAGCAGGATGGCCATGTAGTCCTAGTTACTTCTATTAACCCTACACCAGCTGGGGAAGGTAAATCTACTGTAACAGTTGGACTTGGACAAGCTCTAAATAAATTAGGAAAAAAAGCGATGATTGCAATGAGAGAGCCATCACTAGGACCAACGATGGGAATCAAAGGTGGAGCTACTGGTGGCGGTTACTCGCAGGTTGTACCAATGGAGGATATCAATCTTCACTTTACAGGTGACATTCATGCCATTACAACAGCTAATAATGCATTATCTGCTTTTATTGATAACCATATCCACCAAGGAAATCAACTGCAAATTGATGCGAGACGAATCGTATGGAAACGCGTAGTTGATTTAAATGATCGCTCTTTAAGGAAGGTGATCGTTGGCTTAGGTGGACCAACTCAGGGTGTACCTCGTGAGGATGGGTTTGATATTACGGTTGCTTCAGAAATAATGGCAGTTCTCTGTTTAGCAGTTGATTTAAAGGATCTTAAAAATCGATTAGGCAGAATTGTAGTAGCCTATAATTTTAACCGTGAGCCTATTACTGTAAATGATTTAGGATATGAAGGGGCTTTATCGATGATCTTACGAGATGCATTAAAGCCTAATCTTGTTCAGACATTAGAGAATACACCTGCCATCATTCATGGCGGTCCATTTGCAAATATAGCTCATGGTTGTAATAGTGTGATTGCAACTAAGCTTGCAGCTAAACTAGGAGATTATGTGGTAACAGAAGCGGGATTTGGTGCAGATTTAGGAGCAGAAAAGTTTCTAAATATTAAATGCCGTGCTGCTAATATCAAGCCGAGTGTTGTGGTTATTGTAGCGACCATTCGAGCATTAAAAATGCACGGTGGACAAGCTAAGGACCAGCTAAAAGAAGAAAATGTAGAAGCCTTAGAGAAAGGAATTCTAAATCTCGAAAAGCATATTGAAACGATTCAAAACTTTGGTCTACCTTTCGTTGTGGCGATAAATAAATTTATTACGGATACAGAGAAGGAAGTAGCTTGGTTACAGCAGTGGTGTAAAGAGAAGGGTGTTAGAGTATCTTTAACAGAAGTTTGGGAAAAAGGTGGAGAGGGCGGCCTTGATTTAGGAAATGAAGTAATGGCAGCCATTAAGGAAGATCAAAATAATTTTACATATCTGTATGAATCAAATGAATCAATTGAACAAAAGGTAACAACGATTGCCAAAAAGGTGTACGGTGCTGGACATGTTGAGTTTGCAACAACTGCCAAACTACAGCTTAGACAATTTGGACAGGCAGGTTGGGGAGATTTACCTATATGTATGGCTAAAACTCAGTATTCACTTTCCGATGACCCTACTAAGTTTGGGCGTCCTCAAAACTTTACCATTACAATACGTGAGCTAAAGGCTTCGATTGGGGCAGGATTCATTATCGCGTTAACAGGTGACGTTATGACAATGCCTGGTCTACCAAAGCAACCAGCGGCACTGAATATGAATGTTGACGAAGAAGGAAATGTGGTTGGCTTATTTTAATATTTCTTTTTGTAAAGAGTGTTGCTTTTGAATAAACACATTAGTGAAATGGAGCGGAGTACATGATTAGAGGACCCTCTACTAAAAGCTGCCACGTCCTGTGGCAAACGTAGAGGTCAGCACATCCTGTGCAAGCGCGGGAAATAGAGTAAAGGTCGAGACCACGTAGGCGAAGCTTGTCTAGTTGCAGTACCCAGCCCCTCGAGGTCAAATAACCCTTCTAGGATAAAAGGGAAAACCACCTTTTTTCCTAGAAGGAACATTTGCTTTTCGGGGCTAATCGGGGCACTTCCGCTTTTCTAGTGAGGAGGCTCGACTTTCTCCCAGCGGAAAGCAAGTGTTTGGAGCGCAATGGAACGAACACGGTATTAATCGTCATACATGGATGTTTATCTTCTAAGAACGGAGATAAAACATTTGACTTATTGTAACAAAATTAAGTGTATAAAAAGTATGCTGAACAAATTGACTGATATACTAAAGAGATAGATGAAGTATTAAAGGAGTGTTGTCATGTGTTTGATCCCACAATATTCGATAATTTAAAAGTAGTAATAGAGGGAGCAATTTATGACAGAGATCTCGAAGGTGAATTAGAGGTAATTAACAGGAAGGACGTTGTAGATCTTGCTAGAATGTCAAGGCACTATCAGGTCACGTTTAAACTTCTAAATCATACAGGAACATACTGTTCATGGGAATTATCTTCATCTGTCAGTCAGCTTTCTAACGAATTATTAGCAACACCTAATATATCCAAAAGAGGATGTACGACTGATATTACTTTTTTCTTGGATCTTCAAGAGGTAGATTTAAAACTCAAAGATCTACAAGTTTTGGTTTCAAATGTATGGGGAGATCGTGAAATTAAAATTCGTGTCATATCAGAGTTCCCTAAAACTACAACAAACCAAGTAGAAATGAAACTACTTTTTAATCGAACCATCCATGAAGATGATATTGATGATTTAATTCATATGTTTCATCATATGGAGAAGACTTTACATTTGCTTCAAGCAAATGGTTATTAACTACTAGGAGAATGCAAATGGAAACTTCGATCAACCAATTTCGATCATTTCTATCCAATGCATGGTCCAAGGCAGGTTTTTCTGAATTCACAAGTGTTCAAGCAAAAGCCATACCTACCATGCTAGAAAAAAAGGATATGATGGTAGAATCACCACCCGGAACAGGGAAAACATTAGCGTATTTATTACCTATATTTCAATTATTAATAGAAGGCGGAAAGAATCCTCAAGCAGTGATTATTGCTCCTACTAAAGAGCTTGCCATGCAAATACATGAGGAAGCTCAAAAGTTTTTAAAGGACAGTGAGTTTTCCTCTGCCTCCTTCATTGGTGGAGCAGATCTAAAAAGACAGCTAGAGAAACTAAAAAAGCATCCTCAAATTATAATTGGAACGCCTCATCGACTGGTTGAACTTATTGAATTAAGAAAGCTTAAGATGCATGAGGTAAAAACAATTGTATTAGATGAGGCAGATCAGCTTATTGGTTCAGGTAGCACAAAAGAAATTGATCGAATTATCCAATCCACCATGAAGGATCGTCAAGTAGTTGCTTTTTCAGCGACTATCCCACAATCGACAATCGATCAGCTGGAAAAAAGAATGAATCAGCCGGAGAAATTAACCGTCGAAACTTCTCTTGAATTGAAAGAGAAGATAAAACACCTTTATATCGTTTGTGAGCGTCGAGAAAAAATCGATTACTTACGAAAGCTTTTATATACAGAGCCTGATATGAAGGCAATTGCCTTTATTAATGATTCCTTTCACTTAGAAGCACTAGCAGAAAAAATGAAGTATAAGAAAATTAGTGCAGGTATACTATATAGTCAATCCACTCAGGCTGAGCGAGAAGCAACCATTAAGAAGTTTAGGTTGGGGAAATACCAATTGCTACTAGCTACCGATGTAGCAGCACGGGGATTAGATATTGAAGCTATTACCCATGTGATTCATCTGGACCTTCCAGAAGCAATTGAGCAGTTTGTCCATCGATCAGGTCGAACTGGAAGAATGGGTGCCACTGGTACAGTAGTGTCCATTGTCACTCCAGGTGAGGAACAGGGCTTACTCCAATTTAACCGGAGACTTAACCTAGGTCTTGAAAAAGTAACCTTATATAGAGGGCAGCTTACAGACGAAAAGCCAACATACCAAGAGAGAAAGAAAACACCTGCACCACAGAGTCGTCCGAAAAAGAAGGTAGCACATAAAAAGAATAAGTAAGTAGTGCGTCTAGAAACGAACTTGTCTTTGGGGCCATCGCAAATTCTCATTAAAAAATGTAATCTTAATGCCTATCAAGCAGAAATTTGATAGGCATTTTGTTAGGATCAATCAATTAGTTTCTTAATCATTCTCTAAGCTTTTCTAATCTTTTATTCAAATATCCTTTCCATTCATCAGCTAACTCTGGAATGGTAAGGAGATATTCAATGCGGTCTTTATTCTTTTTATCATGAAAAAAAATATGATTTGCTTCTAATACAGTTATAGAGTTTTTGGGACTTTCTATGAGGGTAATAGGTGAATTGTCTTCAATCCAACCTTCTTTTATAACACTAGCTAGAAATCCTGTGTAACCTGTATCGACTAGTCGTTTATGAAGTGTTTTTACTTCATTATATTTAGACAAGTTATCGCAAGGAATACGTGGTTGTGTGATTTGAACCATTGTCTCTCCAATTTGGTATATATCTCCTATTTTAACATTCTCTTCTGACAAGCCTGAAACCGTGATATTTTCTCCGAATCCTGGTATTGTAAATTCCTTTGTATATTCGTTCTCCCATTTTTGATAATGCTCATAGCTATAAAATAATACTGCCCTGTCGGGGCCGCCGTGGTACTTATATTGTACAGAATCATCTTCAAAGCCTTGCTTACTTAAAAAGGCTTTTGATACTTTATTTCTTCCTACGCTTGATATGAATACATGATTGTTTGTCTCTATTTTTTTTGGTTTTCCAATATTAAGAGATTTTATCTTAAATGAGTTAAGCATGTAGTTTTCCCCTCCACAAGAAATTTATCTTAAATTTTTACTTGATTTCAAATCAAAAAGTGGATATGAATCGGAATTGTTACCAAAGAACTCGACTTATTGTCACCGAATGCTAGCCAACCGCAATGAGAGTGATCCTATGTATTTTATGTACATAATAAAGAATATTATTCTTTCATAAATATTAATTAGGAAAAATTAGAAAGGAAGATAAGAAAGGCTATGAGAAAACATTAGCAAAGCACTTGTTTACAAGACGTGTAAGTATAATTAGTTTGAAAAACCTAGATTTCTCCTGCTAACTAAAACAGGACCAGAATTTTCCTGGTCCTGTAAATTTTAATGACTTATATTTCCTTGTTGTTGAGCCTTTGCAAAGCTGTTTAACATTAAATTCATGTCCTGTTGCATTAATTGAGGTACTTGGTAGTAACCGTTCTTATTTTGATACAGGAAGATTTCATAGCTTAGTTCAATGAAATTAGGAACACTATCAGCTATAACACGTCGTAGTACCGGATTTGTCATTTCTAGAGCTGTCATTGCTAGTAATGTGGATAATGATTTAGTAATACCTAACATATATGCAGAAAGACCTTGATCCGACAGTTCGTTTACAGATTTATTTGGCTTTTTTGGCTGACCTGGCTTTACACCATAAACAACATCATTATTTTGAGTCATTTTATATTGTTTAGTTGGGACAGCTGGATCTTGTCCTGTAGAAAAAGCCTCTACCATTGTATTATATGTTTGTGTTACAAATGCAGCTTGACGCTGAGCGATGGTTTTAAGCTCAGAATCTTGAATATGCTGTTCGTACATTTGATACTGATCTAACATACTAATGATTCCAGCAAGTACTTCGTGAGCATCAAATACTTCATGACCACCATGATTATTTGAATATGTAGCATTTGGCTGCATATTGGGAGTTATTTGTTGCCCAGTTTGATTCATGTTTTGATTTTGCATGGATTACCCTCCTGATTTGTTATAACATTCATCACTAGAATTTCCACTTTACGTACATTCATGTATGACGAATGATGTTTTTTTTAGTACTTTTTTTATGAAGAATATTAAGGAAGGAAAGGTGGATAAACAAAGCTGTTGGATACATAAATTCATCAAAAAAGGTAACGATAATGAGGATATTAATGAGGGAAGGCAGGATATAAATACATGTTATCATTCAAACCGAGTTGCTGGTCAGAGCATGGGGAACTTGAAATTGTTTTGCTTTGCTCTCCGTCTAGTTTAGATATTCCAGATCTAAAAACAGCAGAAGATGTTCAATGGAGTGCACCTGTTAACCAATCAATAGCACATGAGAATTTTGCTGAACTTAAGTATGCCCTTGAAGAAGCAGGGACAAAAGTAATAGATTATTCAAAAGCACTAACAGACGAAGAGAACAAGTTAAGTGAACAGCTCATTAATCGCTTCTTCGTTCGAGATCTTGCCTGTGTATTTGGTGATATTATTATCCCTGGAGAAGCAGGTATTTCGATGAGAAAACCGGAGTATGTACAATCACATTTACTTTTTAAGAAGTGGTTTCCAGATCAATTTTTACTAAATGAGAATAATGACGTAAAGGCACTGGAGTTTGGTGATGTTCTTATTCTAAACAGTGACGCGGTCTTTATTAATGTAGGGATGAGGACCAGTATAACAAGTGTAGAGAAGATAAAGGAAAAGTTATTTCAAGCTGGATTTTCAGAAATTGGAATCATAGACTTACCTCGTCGTTCTGATACACTTCACTTAGATATGAATTGTAATGTTGCTAACGAGGACCTTGTCATATCCAAAAGCTACTTGCGCTACTTTCCAATAAATGTTCTAACCGAAACAGAATCAAGGTATGAAATGCCAGAGCAATTTTTAAAACGTCATGGATTTGAAATTTATTGGATAAAAGAGTATGAAACAGTACCTGATATTAACTTTCTTAATATCAATCCTGAAACATTGCTAATTAGTAAAAAGGCACATAAGCAGATGATTAAAAACCATCCTAAATTGCAAAAGAAAAAAATCATCGAAGTTGAAGTAACAGAGCTAGAGAAGTCAGGTGGCGGGATACGTTGTATGACATTACCGTTAAAGCGTAAATCTTTAAACTAATACAATCGTCTCGTTTTAGGGAGTGAACAAATGAAGTCGCAAGTAAAAAAAGGCCATATGTCATGGTGGCAGCTCTCTCTGCTTGGAGTTGGATGTACTATTGGTACTGGTTTCTTCCTTGGTTCAAGTATAGCTATTCAGAAGAGTGGAACAGCTGTTTTAATACCCTTTCTTCTAGCGGCAATTGGTACATATATTGTGTATGATGCACTCGCAAAAATGTCGGTTGAACATCCTGATAAAGGTTCCTTCCGTTCTTATGCAAAAAAAGCGTTTGGCAGATGGGCAGGCTTTAGCAATGGATGGGTATATTGGTTTTCGGAAGTGCTAATCATGGGCAGCCAACTTATTGCTTTAGGTTTGTTTACTCAATATTGGTTCCCTTCTATTCCATTATGGATCCTGACATCCATTTATGGAGTACTTGGATTGCTTGTGATTTTAACGGGTATGAATGGTTTTGAAAAGATAGAGAATATATTTGGTGTCGTAAAGACAGCAGCTATAGTCATGTTCATACTTGTTGCCATTTTCTTATTATTTAAAGGTACAGGTGAGCAAGCAGAACAAGGAACGATTCTGCAATACTATGGAGATTTTTT
The DNA here is from genome assembly GCF_011008845.1 of Bacillus mesophilus. Classification (GTDB taxonomy): domain Bacteria; phylum Bacillota; class Bacilli; order Bacillales; family SA4; genus Bacillus_BS; species Bacillus_BS mesophilus. The sequence goes on from NZ_JAAIWM010000011.1 coordinate 18,727, forward strand.
TTCGGAAGGAATAAAAGGGGTATGGCTTGCTTTACTATATGCTTTTTATGCTTTTGGTGGAGTTGAGGTCATGGGATTACTTGTAATCGACTTAAAGAAACCTAAGGATGCTCCTAAATCTGGTCGAATTATGATCATTGTTCTAACCTGTATTTATATACTATCAATTGGGCTCGCTTTAGCAATCGCTTCATGGAAGGATGTCAATTCGAATGAAAGTCCATTTGTTACAGCGCTTGATACCTTTCAATTACCGTATATAACAGATGTCTTAAACGGTATATTAATCATTGCGGGTTTTTCTACGATGGTTGCAGCGTTATATGCAGTTATAACAATCATCGTGACGTTAGCAGAAGATCATGATGCCCCTGTATTTTTAGCTAAAAAGGGGAAACTTAAAATTCCTCTACCGGCCTTTTTGTTTACAGCAGGTGGCTTACTTGGTTCTATCATTATTGCACTGTTATTACCAGAAAAAATCTTTGAGTATATAACTACTGCAGCAGGATTGATGCTTCTTTATAACTGGTTGTTTATTCTAGTCACCTATACCAAATTAATGAAACAGTCTGTTTGGGAGAAAGTTAAAATCTTAATAGGGATCTTACTAATTCTAGTCACTGTAACTGGAACGTTAGGAGAAAAGGTAAGCAGACTCGGATTTTTTGTGAGCCTGCTCTTCATAGTGATTATAGGCTTTGCGACTCTTATCATGAGAAAAAAATGGGCAGGGCAAGAGCATGCTTCCTAAGTAGATTTTATTTCGAAAAGTTAGAAAACTTGTTCTTCATACGCATAAAAGGACATTTAGAAGGACTACTATCATCATCACTTAGAAAATATTGTTTCCATTCATGATTGTCTTCTTGGCCATACCATTTTAAGTCAGGATGGCCCGGAATTCCATCATACTCTACAAGGCGTTTCCGAATCAGTTTTTTCATTTTACGACCAAATACTGTTGAGTCATTGATTTCATTAAACACCCAGCGTGGTTGAAACGCAAGCAACAGGCATGGAAAGTGTCGGCTTCGACGAACTTCGTGTGCAGGTGTAGCGCAAAAAGCGAAATAAGGTTCTCCGTCAAAACAAAATTCCCATTTAGTGTCAGAAGGATCAGTCGGGATATCCTCTGGCCATTCTTTTTGATCATATAATGTGACATTATTTAATATCGTCCAAAACATTTCCTGATAATCCTCAACACCATAGCTCTCCAAGATGTCATTAGGTGTTTCAACAAACACAGCTAAAGAAGCGTATTTGCCAGTATCACGTGAAATTGCACCATATTCTTTTAATGAATTAGCAAGCTCCTTTGCTGAACTAACTTCACGTGGATCACCGATAAAACTGAAGCGAAGATTATTTGATAAAAATCCTTGTCTTCCAGGAACACAAGGATACGTATTCTCATCATCGGCAATGATAGAAGAAAAGGACCGATAAGCTTTTTGTTTCCATAAAGGAAGTGTATCTAGTTGTTCGTCTAACCATTCTTTATCAAAAAGGACTTCCACATTTGTTCCCTCCTCTTTACCTTTACAACAATACAATATTAGAAAAGGGAGGAATGGGTGACTGTCTACTTGTGTGTTACGGAGTCGACATAAATTCTAAGCGTCTATTTCAGTCTCAACTTTGATAGGTGCTAGACTTTTGGAACCTATTTTTCTTTCAAAAGGAAAGAAAAAAAGCAAGATGAATACTTCCACCTTACTTTTTTGTGATATGTGAATTACTGGAGTAAAAGATTATGACTGACTTGTGCTACTAATCTCTTTCTTTAGCAATTCTGTATATTCCTCTTTCAAAATAGAACAATATGATAAATCCTCGTACTTTCCATTCTTTATAACATGCTGACGGAATGTACCTTCATACGTCATGCCTACTTTTTCCATAACTTTAGTAGAAGCAGGGTTTCGAGTAAAGGCTGCTGCCCAGATTTTATTGAGTCCTTTTTGTTCAAATCCAAAACGAATTAATAGCTTACTAGCTTCTGTCGCATACCCGTGTCCCCAGTAAGGAACACCAATCCAGTATGCCAATTCCGCACGATTGTCATTTCCTATCCCAATCGCCATTGATCCGATTAGTTCCGAAGTTTCTTTCTTTTCAATTGCAAAAGTGAAAGAGTTTTTTGCTGCTGCCAATTCATCATGACTTTGAATCCAAGCTTCAGCTCCACCCTTAGGATAAGGGTGAGGGATGTTTAAGGTAGTGTCTGCAATTAATGGACTTGAAGCGAGTTCTTCAACGGTAGGTGAATCCTCAAGTGAAAAGGGTCTTAGTACTAATCTGTCAGAAATAAGAGTAGGAATCATGTATGTACCTCCTTAAATAATAGAATTTATTATAGGAGTTATTGATTAGTAAGTCAATTTGTTTTTTACAGAAAATTCCTTTACTTTTTAAATCAGCCTCCTTTATAGTAGAAATATGGTTTTATTGAAAACCAAATTTTTCCTAATGGAATGAAAAGGAGGAGCAAAAAATGATTAAAGTGGTACGTGAGAGTGAAAGTAAAGGTTTCGATGGGAATAGGGAAATAGACACGTAGAAAAGTGAATCGGAGGATTCAATATGGAAAAAATGAAGCAGAAGCTTAAGATTGTAGAATACAATGAAAACCATGCCGGCGGGGTAGCCGATATGTGGAACAACAGCCGCGAGGGCTGGGGTGGAGATTCACTTATTACAACAGAAGAAAAAGTCAAAACTCAAGAGGCAAACTCTAGTAATCTCAATCTCTATTTAGCCATGGAGGATGACTTGGTAGTTGGATATTGTGGCTTATCTGAATATCGTGAGGATGAAGGAGCACTTTACATCCCACTACTGAATGTTAGAACGGATTATCATGGAAAGAAAATTGGAAAACAACTTGTGTTAACTGCCTTAGAAAGGGCAGTAGAGCTCGGATGGCCAAGGTTAGATTTGTATACATGGCCAGGTAATACAAAGGCTGTGCCACTATATAAACGCTGTGGGTTCTTCTGGGAAGATCGTGATGATACGACTCACCTAATGAACTTCATACCCACTGTACTTCAAACAGAGGCAGTATCGGAATATTTTCTAACTAACAACTGGTATGAAACTAGTACGAGAGAGATTGAGGTTTCACCAGATGGTAGAAAGGAAAATGACTTTACGTATTACGAATATAAGTGGGAAGATCAGACACAAACATTACGCATGGAGTTTGAGCGGACTGGTAGAGGATTAAGATTAATTGAAACAAACGATTATCTTATTTCATGTGAAGTAGAAAATTTTAAGCTAGTATCTGACGCTAGCTACAAAGTTAATTATCATGTGAAGAACAAGACGGGACTTCCACTCCAAATTGATTTTGAAGGGGAGAATCATAAGCAAATTGAATTTCCTTTCAAACAGTCAATTCATGTTCAAGGTGAAACGATCATTGAAGCTACATTTCATTTAAAGAAATTTGAAGAGGAACAAAGCAATTGGAGAACCCATCCTTCTGTTATTACTAATCTTCTTATTAATGGAAAAAGGGCTAGGTTTGCAATAGGTGTCCTTCCTAAACAACCTGCCAAAATAAAAGGGGTAGTCCCAGGTTCACAATGCTATCTAAACGAACAGGGAGTATTCTACTTAGATATTGAAAATAATTATCAAGAAGAAGCAACCTTTACGATTCATTTTCCAAAATCAAATTGGGTTGATCTAGAAAAGGAAAAGTATATCCTTAACGTTGCCTCAAAAGCCAAGGTTTCCATTCCAGTCTCGTATGTATTGAAGGAATTCGGATTTTATTCTCCTGTGTTAGATGTTGATGTTCAAACAAAAACAGGGATCACAACAAACTTTAAAAAGGAAGTCGGAATAGCTTTTAAGGGACTGGGTGCTAGGTTTAGTGGTGAATGTGAACAATATTGGCATATTTACAATGGACTTTATCATCTTTACTTGAGTAAGTTTGATAATAAAATCATCCCGGGTAGGTTGACTACAGATAGTCAGAACACGTTTAGTATGTTCCCTAAAATTGGGAAGCCATATTCAAGTGAGTTTTCAAAGAGAAAGCCTCATCGTGTACATTATGATGAGAACCATGGGGCGATTACTTTGTATGCAGATTATCAATCTAGTGATTTTCCTGGTCTAGAAATCGTTAGTATGTCAAAGCTATATGCTGAAGGTTTGGTAGAACAATCTTATAAGCTACGTAATCATAATGATCACTTATCAGAAAATGAGACATGGGTGTATCAACCAATCTATCACAATTTTTATAAGCCTGTCCTGCCTATGAATCAACAAATTATTGAAGTCAATGAGCAAGCAAGTGCAGATTATGGGATTTGGAATAGTAAGAACTTTACAGAATCGTGGTTATTTTCGAGACATACACCTTATGCACATGGTATATCTTGGCCAAAAGATGCAAAGGTTAACTTTGAAAACTGGTATATGTATATCGAACATAATCTTGGCAAAATCAAGCCCAATACAGAAGTTGAAACGAAACCCGTTTATGTTTCGTTTGGCGCGTACCAATCATGGGAGGAATTTAGAGATTTTGCAAACAGAAAAACTTTTGATGCAGTAACGCCTGTTGAGGATCTAATCCTAACTGGACTATATGATAAAAATCATGATGTTGACATTCATTTTGTTGATCAAAAAGAAGGTCACTTACATGGAATTATACAATTACACTATGGAAATGTAACGGTAGATCGTGAGTTTACACAAACAGATGAAAAAAGCTCAACTGTTCAAAAGTTCGAGTCAAGTGCTGATTCTTTATCAACTGTGAAAGCAAGCTTTGAATTAAATGGAGTTCAATCCTCTAAACAGGCACTTGTATTACCACCAAGGGATGGAGAAGTAAATATATGTACTGAAAACAGAGAGGGTCATGAGGTGTTTGTTGCTACTAATGGATTACTATCGATTTCAGCTGCAGCCTCATTTTATCCTGGTTTGTTTTCATTACACGCACATGGGAAAGAGTGGCTCCATTCTTCATTCCCGTCACTGGAGCCAAGGGCTTGGTGGAATCCATGGAGTGGTGGAATTCGTACTTCTATACAGGGAGCGAATCATAAGTCCTTTGCAAAAGAGGATACTACAATCACAGTAGCAAGCTTAGTTGATGACTCTAATATGAAGTGGCAAGGAATTAAAATCACGACTACGTTCAAGCAACATGAGGAATACAGCGGCCTTGAAATTAAGCAGTATTATGTGATGCTTCCTAATGTGCCGATCCTTGCGCATGTCACGAAGTTCGTCCAACATACAGGTACGTACTTTCATCATAAAAAGTGGTTTGCTGAAACATGCTTAAAAGCAGGCAATCTGTTGGAAGATAGTTGGATAAAAAGTAATGATGAAAAAGGGAAGTATTTTGCAGGAAGAACAGAGATCGTTTCAATGCTAAATCAACATGTTTTAATTGGTTCAACAACTGACCAACACGTTCTTCAACTCATTACGGACCCGGCTACAGTCGAAACAGAAACTTACATGAATAAGGAAGTTCAATCGATAGCAGCTTGGCATTTACTGAGCTTAGCACATGGTAAGGAGTGGATCTCTTCACCAAGCTTCTATGTTGCGAAAGACACCATTCTTTCTAATGATGAAGTAAAGCAGCTACAACGTATTCAGTTAAGAGAGGTTTAATATGAAAATCATTGACGCACATATTCATTATTCAAACATAGGCAGCTTTCATGAAACAGCTAAACGAATTTCAAAAGTTGACTATACAAATGAAGGTCTACAAAAGGAATTTAAAGAAAATAATGTAGTGCTTGGGATAGCAATGGGGGTTACAGAAACAAGCGGAGAAGGGTTTCCCGACTCTTCTTCTCCCTCTCCTATGGGTATTGATTTAACACCTGAGATTCCAGCTAATATTTTCTATTGTGCTGGAATTAATCCATATAAATTGGATGAAACAGCCCTACAAGAATTAAGGAAAGACCTTGAAAAACCAGAATGTGTTGGAATTAAAATCTACTTAGGTTATTATCCGTATTATGCGTATGACGATGTGTATGAGCCAGTGTATAAGCTAGCCAAAGAATACAATGTCCCTGTTGTTTTCCACACGGGTGACACCTATTCTGAGCGAGGAAGGCTAAGGTTCTCACATCCACTTGCCATTGATGAGGTGGCAGTGAAACATCGTGAAATGACGATTATGATGGCACACTTTGGTGACCCTTGGGTGCTAGATGGTGCAGAAGTCGTCTACAAAAATCGGAATGTTTTTGCTGATTTATCAGGCTTGGTTGTAGGAGCAGATGGAGACATTAAGAAGCTTCAGGATACTCGATTTTTTGACCACTTGCTTCATGCACTAACTTTTACTAACAATTACGAGAAATTCTTATTTGGAACAGACTGGCCTTTGACACCAATCAAGCCTTATGTGGAGTTTATTCAAGATATTATTCCGACGCAATATCATCAAAATGTTTTCTATGATACAGCACTTCAGGTGTTTCCTAAAATAAAACATCTATTAAAATGAGTCTCTTATGAGGCTCTTTTTTTTTGCTCAACCTTCTATTATAACAACTCTTATCTGATTCAACATTGGGAAAGTGAAGGTTGAAAATGGCGGATAATCATGCATTTTAAGGGTCAATTTTAACAATACTCAAAATATTCAATGTTTGATACAGTGATAGTTAGATAAAAAGGAGGGAGGCATAGCTTTAGACAAAACATAAAGAGAGGATGAGATGATGAAAAAAAGAAACGTGATTTTTGCTACGTTAACAACGGCAACGCTTATGACATCACTTGCATTTACAGGAGCAAGTACCTCAAATGCCTCAAATGGAGAGATTTCATTCATTGAGGTAAAACAGTCAAGCTACGAGAGGGAGAAGCTATCTGTGGGGAAGGCTAAATTTCTAATTCAAGATCAGCTAGTCAAAATTCCTAAAGGTATTGAGAAGAAACTAAGAGAAGTTCCTTCAGATAATACGCTGTATGTTGTACAGTTTAATGGACCGATTACAGAAAGTGAAAGACAAGCACTAGTGGATGCAGGAGTTGAGGTAGGAGATTATATCCCAGATTATGCATTTATCATTAACAGCTCATCTAGTAATCTCTCAAAAGTAAAAAATATTAAAAATGTAGAAAGCGTCGAAGCACTTCTACCACTTTACAAATTCGACCCGCAGTTATTTGAACACGGTGCATCAGATGTAATCAAAGCCACTATACAAACAGTAAAAGGTAAAAAAGAAAAGGTAACCGCTAAAGGTATTACTGAACTGTTGCAGTATGGGTATAAAAATGATGTGGTGTTTGTTTCAAAGGACTATGAATATAAGCTTTTAAATGATGAAGCTGCTAAAATCATTAAAGTAAACAATGTACAAAGCACGTATGGATTGGATGGTTATGGTCAAACAGTAGCCGTAGCTGATACAGGGTTAGATACAGGAAGAAATGATAGTTCTATGCATGAGGCTTTCAGAGGACACATTACCAATATCTACGCATGGGGTAGAACAAATAATTCAAGCGATCCTAATGGACATGGAACGCATGTTGCTGGATCTGTTCTAGGAAACGGTTCCATGGCAAAAGGAATGGCCCCACGAGCTAATTTAGTATTTCAATCCATCATGGATAGTTCTGGCGGATTAGGTGGATTACCAAGTGATTTAAAAACCTTATTCTCACAGGCGTATAATGCTGGAGCAAGAATTCATACGAACTCTTGGGGAGCTCCCGTTAATGGTGCTTATACAACAGATTCTAGACAAGTAGATGAGTATGTATGGAACACGGATATGACTCTATTATTTGCAGCGGGGAATGAAGGATCAGGTAGTCAAACGATTAGTGCTCCTGGTACTGCAAAAAATGCAATTACTGTTGGTGCTTCTGAAAATAACCGCTCTAGTTTTGGGAGCTATGCAGATAACCCTAACGATGTCGCAGTATTCTCGTCACGTGGACCAACATCTGATGGGCGTATCAAACCAGATGTAATGGCACCAGGTACGTATATCCTATCTGCAAGATCATCACTTGCACCGGATTCTTCCTTCTGGGGAAATTATAATAGCAAGTATGCGTACATGGGCGGAACTTCAATGGCAACTCCTATTGTTGCAGGAAGTGTCGCATTGTTAAGAGAACACTTTATGGACAACCGAGGAGTGACTCCTAAACCTTCTTTAGTTAAGGCCGCATTAATTGCAGGAGCTGTTAATATGGGAGAAGGCTATCCTAGTAATAACCAAGGCTGGGGACGTGTGTCTTTAGATCAATCGCTTAATATTGGCTTTATTAACGAATCAAGATCATTACGAACTGGAGAAACAGCGAAATATTCATATACAGCTGATGGGACAGATGAACTGAAGATTTCTTTAGTTTGGACGGATTACCCAGGAAGTACCTCAGCAGCTACCACACTAGTAAATGATCTAGACTTAATTATTACATCTCCAAGTGGAAAGGTGTATGTAGGGAATGACTTCTCTAGTCCATATAATAATAATTGGGATTCCAAGAATAATGTAGAAAATGTATTTATTACACTCTCTGAAAAAGGTACATACACAATTGAGATTGATGCTTATAATGTGCCTTCTGGTAGTCAAGATTTCTCACTTGCTGTGCTAAATTAACTATTTTTGATAGCTCTATTTCCTATTAGGGCTATCTTTTCTTTAAATGTTGGGAAAGTCGGGGTCGAAAAACATGAATTATTCTTATTTTTGGACCCCAACTTTCCCAACCTTCGATATTTCAAAAAATGACTGTGAAAAAAGAATTATATGGTATATTTTATATAGAAATACATCGGAGTTGATAAAGATGAAAATAGGAGATCGCATTCGTTTTTTTAGAATCCAACAGAATAAAACACAAGAAGATCTGGCCAGTGGAGTCATCTCCGTTTCCTACCTATCAAAAATCGAGAATAACCAAAGTCTACCAAGCCTCGAAGTAGTAGATATGCTATGCGAAAGACTAGGAATACGATTCATAGACGAGGAGGAACCGACCCTTTTAGACGAGTTGAATGACTGGTACAAAATGTTGGTTGGTGGAGATAAAGAAGAAATAGAGAAGCTCTATCCATTAATGAAGGAAAAATCCAATACTTCAAAAGACTCAACTTCACTAGTCTATTTTATGTTATTCGAACTAAGATACTACCTACATCTCCGTAAAATGAACGAGGCCAAAAAGTCACTAGACAAACTACATGAGATCTCGGATATTTTTACAGAAGATCTAAACTATTACCTTAGTAAATTTTCAGGATTATTTCACTATATTGAGGAAAAGTATAGTGAAGCATACGACTTCTATAAAAAAGCAGAAAGCATTTTAATAAGAAATGTTTTCGAGAAATGGGAAGAAGCGGATCTTTACTATTCATTAGGATTAACAAGTAGCCAGCTTTGGAAAGCATCTTTATGTATTAATTATACAAATCAGGCTCTAGCTATCTATCAAGCTCATTATAATTACAAACGAAGTGCAGAATGCCAGATTCTATTAGGTATTTCATACCGCAGAAGTAATGAGTTTAAAAAAGCTGAAGAGAGTTATATATTAGCTGATAAGATTGCAACTACATTAAATAATGCTAATATCAAAGGGTTCATACATCATAATCTTGGATATTTATACTCTATTCAAGGGAAAACAGATTTAGCAATTAAACATTATGAAAAAAGTATTTGCTTTCATGAGGTTGAAAATTACAAACAAACATACCCATCTATCTATTCTATAATTGTTGCCTATTATAATAATAATGATTTTAAGAATGGTATTAAATGGGTAAATAAAGGCTTTGAAAAATTAGTAGATGCAGAGGACGAAGAATATTATTATCATTTTAAATGCTACAGATATCTAATGACGGAGCAAACTCCTGAATTCGAAGATTTCTTAAAAGAGAAGGTTATTCCATTTTTTGAAGCTAATAAAAGTTTTAAATACGTAGCAGATTATTCTGAAATACTTTCTTTATATTATGAAAAGAAATACAAATACAAACAGGCGAGCTTTTACTTAAAAGTTTCTAATAATGCCTTAAAGAAAATAAGCAATATATAAAGGGAGAGATTATTTTGAAAAAGAAATCTTTATTTAAAATACTAAGTTTTGGTGCAATAGTTATTTCACTTTTTATAAATGGAACTTCGCAGGTAAATGACAGTTTTGCTGCAGTGGATAAGCACCCAGACCCAACCGCAAAGAGTTTCTTATTAGCAGCAGTAGATAAACACCCAGATCCAACCGCAAGTAGTTTCTTACTAGCAGCAGTAGATAAACACCCAGACCCAACCGCAAAGAGTTTCTTATTAGCAGCAGTAGATAAACATCCAGACCCAACCGCAAAGAGTTTCTTATTAGCAGCAGTAGATAAACATCCAGACCCAACCGCAAAGAGTTTCTTATTAGCAGCAGTGGATAAACATCCAGACCCAACCGCAAAGAGTTTCTTATTAGCAGCAGTGGATAAACATCCAGACCTAACCGCAAAGAGTTTCCTATTAGCAGCAGTGGACAAACATCCAGACCCAACAGCAAGTAGTTTATCAATATAATATATCTTACTAGTGGCTACCTATCCTGGTAGCTTTTTTATATTATTTTAAACTATTTAATGAATATTTACAGAGAATTCATTATACTTTGAAGTAAAGGGGGTTGTTTATTTGAAAATTGCTTGGGTTACAGATAGTACGGTCTATTTGGATGAGCATCTAAAGGACCATCCTGATATTTATATTGTACCTTTATTAATTATGTTCAATGACAAAGAATATTTGGATGGCAAAGATTTGACATTAGAAGAATTTTTCCAAAAACTGGAAAGCTCTCCTCAGCTACCAACTTCGTCACAGCCTGCGGTCGGGGTCTTTGCGGAACTATATGAATCTATAAAGGACAAGTATGATGCCATCATCTCCGTTCATTTATCTAGTAAACTGAGTGGTACATATTCGTCTAGCTTACAAGGTTCACAAATGGTAGATGCTCAGATAAGTGTAATTGATTCAAAAATTTTATCTCTACCGATGGGTAAACTGATATCACGTGGCATACAGCTTCAAGAGGAAGGAACCGAGTATAATGCCATTGTTGAGGAGCTAACTAGATTAGCGAATCATCATGAAACATATGTTACGATTGGAAGCCTCGAGCAGTTACATCGTGGTGGAAGAATGAATGCCGCACAATTTCTAATTGGTTCTGCCTTGAAGATTAAACCGATTCTGTATGTAAACGATGGGGAATTAGAGACAGCGGAGAAGGTTCGTACGGAAAAGAAAGCCCATCAACGGATGGTTGATATTTTTGTAAAGGCAAAAGCAGAGGATCCTTCTATTTCAAACTTATCTTTAATTTATGGAAGAACTCCTGATGTTGCCAATGTGTGGAAAGAAAGATTACAAGTTGATTTTCCAGATCTAGAAATCCAATTATGCCCACTAGGACCTGTTATTGGTGTTCATGCTGGAGCGAATACCTTTGGAATCAGTTGGTACCAGTAGATCTATTATTATTTTTTAAGTACATAGTGTACTTCGTTTGGAGAAACTGAATAGGTAGAAATCAACTCATACCCAATGCTTAAATACTGTGCAAGTGTTTCTGCACAATTATGTGAAGGTGGTTCTGTTGGAGCATGAAGGCTCTTGTTCATGCCGATAAACTGGTTTTGTAAGGGCATACATTTTATAATTACTACATGTCTTCCGTACCAAGCTGTTCCAATTTCTCGATTTCCTACCATTTTGTTTACCTCCAACAACTAAATTTTAAATTAAACTTTATAGATAGTTAGTCTTACTTATTAGACTACCTATCTTTTTTTTTATGGGTTTGTTAAAGTACATATGTTGATTTTTAGCAGAGTTGATTGTAGTGGAAGGATACGAGTGTAAGGAACCTCTGCTAAAAGCTGCCATGTCCTGTGGCAAACGCAGAGGTCAGCACATCCTGTGCAAGCGCGGGAGCAGCGTGACATAGGGACAAAGGAAATCACTTTGTCCTTGGTGAGACCCCGCAGGCGCACGCCGAGGAGGCTCACCGCACGCCCCGCGGAAAGCGAGTGTCCTGCAACGAAAATCAATACCAAGTTTAAAACAGTATTTTAATAGTATTAGAAAGAAACCAAATATATTTTATAACAGTTTATGGTCTAAATCATGAATTGGCGAATTGTCCACATTAAAATTCCTCCTTTTTCTTTTTAATGATAAAATAAGTGTAATTGTTTAGGACTAAGGAGTAGATCATGAACGAAGTTATAAAACATACACAAGAGTTTGTAAAGAATATATTGGAAAACGATCCAAGTGGTCATGATTGGTGGCATATTGTCCGTGTGTATAATACGGCGATAGAGTTGGCCAAACAGGAGAACGCCGACTTATTTATTGTGGAGATGTCTGCCCTTTTGCATGATATTGCTGACGAAAAGCTAAATGAATCAGAAGAAATAGGTTTACGTCGAGTAGCAGATTGGTTAGATACCTGCGAAGTAGAGCAAGAGAAGAAAAAGCATATCTTGTATATCATTCAAAACATGTCATTTAAGGGTGGGAATTCAGAACCTCTTACTTCTATTGAAGGATTAGTTGTCCAGGATGCAGATCGTATAGATGCACTTGGTGCAATTGGAATTGCAAGAACGTTTGCATATGCAGGGGTGAAAGGTGATATTTTATATGATCCTGACCTTCCAGTTAGGGAGAATATGACCAAAGAGGAATATCGGAACGGAAAGTCTACACCCATTAATCATTTTTATGAAAAGCTCTTGAAGCTAAAGGACTTAATGAATACAGAAAGTGGGAAAAGGCTAGCAACGGAAAGACACAAATATATGGAACAATTTTTAAGTCAGTTTATGAAGGAATGGAATGGACACGCATGAAAATGTTAACAGTAGAAAACGTCTCTAAAAGTTATGTGGAAAAACAACTATTTCAAGATATTTCATTTACCATTACGGAGAGTGAAAGAATTGGAATTATTGGCATAAATGGTACTGGAAAATCTACATTATTAAAAATTATTGCAGGTGCTGAAGTAGCAGATGAAGGCTCCATCACTTCCTCAAAGGATTATAGTATTACCTTTTTGTCACAGCAGCCTGAATTAGTGGATCATTTAACCGTGATTCAGCAGCTTTTTCATAAGGACACTCCAACCAATAGAGTTCTTAGAGAATATGAAAGAGTAATTACCGACCTAGAAATTCACCCAACTGATGAGGGGCTTTTACGAACCCTTTATGATCTTCAACAACAGATGGATACCTTACAGGCTTGGGATGCAAATTCTAATGCCAAGGCCATTTTAACAAAACTCGGGATTACTAATTTCCATCAAAGCATAAATGAATTATCTGGTGGACAAAAGAAACGTGTAGCATTAGCACAATGCTTGGTTGAAATGCCAGATTTATTAATTTTAGATGAGCCGACGAACCATCTTGATGCAGAATCAATTGAGTGGTTAGAGGAATGGCTAGGGAAATACCAAGGCTCATTATTATTTGTTACTCATGACCGTTATTTTTTAGATCGTGTTTCAAATCGAATTATCGAACTAGATCAAGGGAAGTTGTATAGCTACCAAGGGAACTATACGGACTTCTTGGAAGCAAAAGCGATTAGAACAGAAGAAGAGGAAAAGTCGTGGCACAAGCATCGTCAGCTTTTTAAGCAGGAGCTCGAGTGGATGAGAAAGGGTGCAAAAGCTCGGACGACAAAACAAAAGGCGAGAATTCAACGGTTTGAACAGCTAGAGCAAGTGGATGGGCCGTCTCAAACTGGGAAGCTCGATGTTAGCTTGTCTACGAATCGACTAGGTAAAAAGGTAATTGAGTTTATTAATGTATCAAAGTCATTTGATAATCTCTTGTTGGTTAAAGACTTTAGCCATATTATTAAGCCGAATGATAGAATTGGCATCATTGGGCGAAACGGTACGGGGAAATCGACCTTATTAAATATGGTCGCAGGTGTATTCTTACCAGATCAAGGTGAAATTGAAATAGGATCAACGGTTAAAATCGGTTACTATACACAAGAAAATAGAGATATGGATATTAGTAAGAGGATGCTTGATTATGTTCGAGAAACATCTTCTGTTATTCATACAAAGGATGGCTCAACGATATCAGCTTCCCAAATGCTGGAGCGGTTCTTATTTCCTCCTTCCACACATGGAACTCCGATTAGTAAGCTTTCTGGAGGAGAAAGAAGAAGACTCTATTTACTGAAGATCCTAATGGGAGAACCCAATGTGTTACTACTAGATGAACCGACGAACGATCTAGATACGGAAACATTAACCGTTCTAGAGGACTATCTGGATGAATATCCTGGGGTAGTTATATCGGTTTCTCATGATCGGTTTTATCTTGATAAAGTAGTAAATCAACTGTTGATTGTTGAAGGTGGAGGCAAGATTTCCACTTATTTTGGAGCCTATAGTGATTACTTAGAGCTAAAAAAACATGAGGAAAAGGCTACGAATGAAAAGGAAAAGAGAATCGTTGCACAGGAGGATAAGGTTGAAAAACCTAAAAAGCGAAAGCTATCCTACCAAGAACAAAAGGATTGGGACAATATAGAAGATAAAATTGTTCAACTAGAGGATCAACTAGCTGAAATCACGAAAAGCATTGAGCTGGCAGGCTCAGATTATGGAAAAATATCAAGTTTGATAGAGAGAGAAACAAAGCTCAAGGAAGAACTTGATGAGGCCATGGATCGCTGGACGTATTTATCAGAGTTGGTTGAGGAATTAAATCAGCAATAAAAAGTAAGGATTTCTAGTTTAATCTAGAAGTCCTTTTTTGAAAAAGGAGTGAAGGTATGGGAAAAACAGTTGGGATCATTCTATCTGGTGGTGAGTCTAGACGATTTGGAAAGCCAAAAGCCTTTGCGACGTATGAAGGAACCCCTTTTTGGGAGCAATCTTATTTGGCACTAAAAGATACAACAGACGCTCAATTGATTGTTAGCCATGAAACATTAGCTGAGGAGTTTTCAAACCACACCAGCTTACCTATCATTTTAGACGATCCTTCAGTAAGGGGAAAAGGACCGATGGCAGGGATCTATTCAGGAATGAAAGAAACTGAGGCTGACTGGTATGTAGTCTTATCTTGTGATATTCCTGCTATACAAAAGGAGGTCATTTTTAAGCTGCTTTCTTATAGGCAATCTTCAGTAGATGCAATTATTCCTGTTATAAATGAACGTTTTCAACCTTTAGTTGGAATATATCATTCATCAACATTGCCAGTAATGAAAGAACTTCTAGAACATAATAATTTTCGGGTCATATCATTGCTAGAACAGGTTAATACCTTATATTTATCAGAAACGGAGTTAAGGGTTGAACCTCTACTCTTTCAAAATATTAATGATCAGGACGCCTATCAGCAGTTAATAAATAAAAGAAACACCGACTGATCCCGATATAGAAAAATATAAATGGGGAGATTAAGATGGATGTAAAGATAGAGGTTTTGTTGGAGGAAGACGAAAAGTTTTCCTCCTACTTACATGAAAAAATTAAAGAATACAATAATGAGCACTCCATACATCATAAAGAAGTACGAAAAAAAGAAGCGGTGCAGCCTATAAATATCATCGTTTCAGATCTCGATGGAGTTTGTATAGGTGGCTTACATGCAGACGTTTATTGGGATTGGGTTGAAATTAATGATCTCTGGTTTTGTAAAGAGTACAGAGGTAGAGGTTTAGGTAGTACTATTTTAAATAAAGCCGAAAAAACAGCTAAAGAAAAGGGTGCTAAAAAGGCGCTATTGACTACTTTTGAATTTCAAGCCCGTGCTTTTTATGAATCAAAAGGTTATGAAATTGTAGGTGAGGTAAAAGATTATCCTCCAGGAAGTAGTTTTTATACAATGGTAAAAACACTACTTTAAGAGAAGGATTATTTTAAAAGTGTTATAAAGAGCTCTTTTGAAAAGGTTGCTGCTAAGTCTCCTATTTATAAAACTAAACTAAAAATAAACTAAAATAAGAACGCAGAGGTCAAAAAACCTCTGCGCTTTCATTTTATTTTAACCTAATTTAAATAAGTATAATGTTACTAACTTATGTTTTTTAATTATATTGAACAATTCTCTTTGAACCAAGATATCTTTGTTGCCAGTAGGATGTGTTCATTTTACTAATGGTAACACCCTTTGAACCTGAGTGAATAAATTGTCCATTACCTAGATAAATGCCTGCGTGAGAAGGGCCTTTTTTATAGGTCTGGTAAAAGACGAGATCCCCTACACTAGGTTTCGAAACGGAAACAGCAAAATTCCAGATATCACTAACGGTTCTTGGAATGGAAAAGCCCTTTTTAGCATATACGTACTGAAGGAATCCACTACAATCAAATCCACTAGGAGTCGTCCCACCCCATTTATAAGGAGTACCAACTAGCTGTTTTGCTACACCCATAACGGAAGCGTCAACTGAATGAGTAGTCTCGTTCTTAACCTTTTTAGAGACGATTTTCTTTCCTTCTACGTGCAGTTTCTTTGAAACAATCGTTTTACCTTTGACATTTTGGTTAGCAAATAGATGCTTCAATGTGTCTGGGCCAGCAACCCCGTCTGCCTTTATTCCATATCTTTGCTGATAATGGGTAATCGCATCCTTTGTTAATGGACCAAAAATTCCATCAACAGAATAACCATAATAGCCAAGCTTCTGAAGCTTTTCCTGAACTTGAACAACTTGTGTTCCTTTATCGCCACTTAGTAGCTTTGTTGAAGTGAATTGCTGATAGGTTTTGGCCTCGTTGGTAAAGTAAAGCCTTCTTAACGTCATTGGGCCAGCAACCCCGTCAACCTTTATGTGATGAACAAACTGAAATTCTTTGATCGCTGCTTGGGTGTCTGAACCGTATACCCCATCAACTTTTCCTGTATAAAATTGCAAGGCTTTTAATTCTAACTGAAGTGATTTTACAGACATTCCTTTATGACCATACCGAAGAGTTTGATTGACCTTTTCAGCTTCATTATTGGAAATTGCGGGAGGGCCTTCTGCTGCGCTTGCTTTTTCAGGTCCAAGTAGCATAAAACCTGCAGCCATTGTTGAGAGTACTAGTGCTCCTCCCACCCCATTTCGCTTATTCATGGTTTAGCCTCCTAGATGTTCTTCTTGATGTTTGTATAATTTCTAGCTACTTAATCGATATTTTTAATCAAAAAGGATTATGACAGAATTTTGTGTTTTTAGTACTTTTATATCAAATCTGTACGTTTCTAAAAAGAGTTGAATCTAGCTCCATCGCCCAGATCCTCGAGGTCAAATAACCCTGAAAGAATAAAAAGGAAAAATCACCCTTTTCTTCTTTCAGGAACATTTGCTTGTCGGATCTAACCGGGCGTTTCCGCCTTTTAGTAATACCTACGAATGGATTCGATCTATTTACTATGGTACTATTTTGATAAGAACAGATATGGAGGAATTTTTGATGAAGATAAAATCTATTGAACCAACTCCTAGTCCTAATACGATGAAGGTTATTCTTGATCAAGAGTTAAAAAGTAATGAACGAAACAACTATACAAAGAAAAATCAGGAGGAAGCTCCCGAAATTATTCAGGCAATATTAGCAATTGAAGGGGTTAAAGGGGTGTATCATGTTGCCGATTTCCTAGCCCTCGAACGAAATTCTAAATTTAATTGGCAGGATATTCTCGCAGAGGTTCGCCAGGTTTTCGGGGAAGAAGAAAAAGTAGAATCTGCTGAAAAACAGGTCAATGAAACGTATGGAGAAGTAAAGGTTCATCTTCAAATGTTTAAGGGAATCCCGATGCAAATTAAACTGTCTGATGGAATGGCCGAGAAACGTGTGGGTCTACCAGAAAGATTTAAGAAAGCTGCGATGGAAGCAGAGTCCTCTTCCTCTAACTTGGTGATGGAACGGGAATGGAAGGAACAAGGAATTCGTTATGGAGAAATGGATGAAATCGGAACTGAAGTAGCAGAAGAGATTGCAGCTGCCTATGCACAGGAACGTCTAAATCGATTAGTCACACTTGCTCATTCTGACCAAAATACGATCACTCAACGAAAGACTTATCAGGTAACAGTGGAAATGTTGAATGACGGAGATTGGACAAACCGTTATGCTCATTTAGAGCAGATGAACCCAACAGAAGCTGATCTACCTGTCCTTGAAAAGGCATTGGAAGATGAAAAAGCATCAATCCGACGATTAGCGACCGTTTATTTAGGGATGATAGAGAGTGAGACTGTACTTCCTTTATTGTTTAAGGCACTAAATGATTCATCTGTCACTGTAAGGAGAACAGCGGGTGACTGTTTATCAGATATAGGAAATAAGAAGGCAATTGGTCCAATGATGGATGCACTTAAGGATAAGAATAAGCTAGTCCGCTGGCGTGCAGCTATGTTCCTTTTTGAAGAGGGAGATGAAACAGCTTTACCAGCATTAAAGGAAGCTCAGGACGACCCAGAATTTGAAGTAAGTATGCAAATTAAAATCGCTATTGAACGGATTGAGGGCGGAGAAGAGGCAAAAGGCTCTGTATGGAAGCAAATGACAGAGAGTAGAAAAGGCTCTTAAAAGTTGCTCACATAATTAGCATATAGTATTCTTAAAAATAAAGAAGATCAGATTAAATAAGGGGTGTTTATATATGTCAATGGCTTATGATGAGTATATGAAGCAAGTGGTTAAACCAATGAGAGCGGAACTAGTAAATGCAGGATTTCAAGAATTAACAACAAGTGAAGAAGTGCATGAATTCTTAGAAGACCGAACTGGGACAACGTTAGTTGTTGTAAACTCAGTTTGTGGTTGTGCTGCAGGATTAGCGAGACCAGCAGCTACTCAAGCAGTCCTTCAATCTGAAAAGAAACCAGAACACCTAGTTACTGTGTTTGCTGGTCAAGATAAAGAAGCTACAGCAACGATGAGAGAATACTTTGAAGGGTACGAACCTTCTTCACCTTCAATGGCACTGTTAAAAGGGAATCAGGTTGTGCACTTTATTCCAAGACATGAAATTGAAAGCTTCACAATGGAAGATATTATGAAAAACTTAACAAGTGCATTTGAAAGACACTGCGAATAATAAAAAGGATGCCTGTAAAGGCGTCTTTTTTAGTAGGTTTCCTAAAATTCCTTGGAAAACATGGAACGTTGTATTCAGGCTAGCCAATTAGTACGGCAATAACAATATGTTCATTCATCATTTGATAGGAGAATTCAATGATTATCACAACATCATCAAGAGCAAATCGTTCATTAGTGGAACATGCTCATCAATTAGCAAAAGAGTGGAATGAATCTTTTCAAAGTCGTGGAAGGGACTCTATCCAAGATATTCAAGAAAAGTTTTCTGAGGAAGTATTAGTTGTGGGTAAAAATCGTATCGAGTTGTTCATCCCAGGTGAAGATCAACCTATTTTTTTTCATCCTAATTCAGCAATGTTCCGAATTAAAAGACTAATCAGTGGAGGTCATGATCCATTTGTTGAGGCCTGTCAGCTTTCAAAAGGGATGAGTTTACTTGACTGTACATTGGGGCTTGGTTCTGATTCTATTGTTGCCAGTTATGCTGTCGGGAAAAGTGGTCAAGTAACAAGTATTGAGGGAAATAAAACATTAGCTAACTTGGTTAAAACAGGTCTTAAGACTTGGGAAAGTCAAATACCTGAGATGGATGATGCGATGAGAGCAATACAGATTCAACATACTCCTTATCAAAAGTTTTTGACTAAGAGTGATGATAAGTCTTTTGATATTATTTATTTTGATCCTATGTTTGAGGAATCCATTGAACAATCGGTTGGGTTATTAGGTGTAAAGAAGCTTGCGTTATATGATGATCTTTCTGAGCAGACAATCATCGAGGCAAAAAGAGTCGCTAGAAAGCGCATTGTTCTAAAGGATCACTGGAAAAGTATTCGTTTTGAGAAGCATGGGTTTACACCAATTCGGAGGAAAAGTGCTAACTTTCATTATGGTGTAATTGAACTAGAGTAAGGACAAGGAATGGACTGGATAATAATTAGGTAGGTTGGAAAGGTTAATGATGATGGAGGTGAATCCTATGTCTAAACGCAAAAGTGATCCTTCGAAGGGACCATTAAACTCTCCTAATGTTGAAGGTCAAGGTACTACTACAACTGAGACAGGCTCTGTAACACGTGACTCTGCACGTAAAAAGACTAAAAGACAATAAGTTCAAAAACTCGCTTATAGCGGGTTTTTTACATACATAATAACTACCTTTTACTATTCCAGTACGGACAATAAAAAAGGTCAAAGGTGAGATCCACCTTTGACCTTTTTTATTAATCCGAATCAGTTGCTGCAGCGTAAATGAAGAAAGCTAATGTAAAATAGCTTAACAACATTAAAATTAACTCAATGTTCATGTATTTGTTCCTCCAGGATTATTATATGTACTCTTAATCTTACCATGTTTTACTCATTTTATGAAATGCAATTGCTAAATAATTGATGAAACTATATTTATAGGATTATAGATTAAAATATAGTATAATTAATTAACCAATCTTAGCAGAGGTGAGTACGTTGCCAACATGGATTAGAAAATCGTTTGTTGTAATCTTCACCATCCTTACTTTCGGTCTAGTTACACCACCGCAAATAATTATTGCAGAAGAAAAATCCAATGAGTCTACTAAGACAGATCATTACGAAGAAACCACACATTTTGAGAACGAATCAATAGATCCTTACATACATGATGATTCTGTAACATCATCTTCCTTCCTAGAATATGCGACACTTCAGGCTGAGCAGCAATCGGTGATGAAGTTTGGTCCTGTTATCGAAGAAACGATTGGTGATGAATTTAGAACCGTTATTTTACCAAAAATAGAAGAAGTAATTTTTACTCTTTCTACAAGACTTGAAGCAGAGCAATTACAAAATTTAGTGATCTCTAAGCGCCCTACTGGTGGTATGAGTGAAAAAATCTTTCATATTTATGATGGACAACAAGGACATGATCTTATTCGCTTTCATGTAAGAAGAGATCATCCACCATTAGAAGGATATTATTTTGACTTCCATTATCATACATTTGAAGACTCCTTCCAAACCCACCATGAACTTGGTAAGATTTATTGGGATAAAAATACACCGCCAAACTGGCACTCCTGAAGAACACATAGTGTTCTTCTTTTTTTAGGGCTACATTACCATCATTTACTATTATTCTATTAGTTTATAATATGCTAAAATTATATTATCTGAATATTAAAAACTATTGAAACTGTTACAGCCATATGGAGGGGATGGAACAGCTATGAAAAAAACACTCTTCATCATGATCATCATGATGTTATTATTTATACCAATACTTGTAGGGTTTGAGCAGACTGAAGCAAGCGGTGGAGTTCTGCTTGTTCATGATCAAAAGGCATTGGAAGAGATAGCTCAGCTACATACAACACAATATGTAAAGAACATCATTGTCCTACCCACTGGAAGTTATGAAATGGATGAGGTAGTTTCGATGATCAACCGAATATCACGCATTCATCCGTCCATTCTTAAGAAGGCTGCTGATCAAGGAGTTAAGCTAAAGCTTTTTGAAGGTCCGTTAACTAACCAACCGGGCTACACTCAATTAAAAGGAGTAAAGCCTAGAGGCTATAAGCAGCTTACATGGGATCAAATCCCAGGAGCGGGCGGTTCAAAAATGGCATTGGCAAAGATCGGACATAGTCAAAGAGGGGAAAGTCACGGATCTGTTAATCTTGAGTTACATGAATTAGCACATTCGATTGAACAACATGTCTTTCATTCGTTGAGATTCGAACAAGAGTTTAGAGATATTTGGCATGAAGAAGCACGCTTACTATTTCCAAACCAACCTTATTTTATTGATTACCCTGAAGAATATTTTGCTGAGGTTTTTGCGATGTTCTACTTAAATGGGAAAACAAAATTAGAGATCGTGAAAAAAGCACCGAAAACTTATGAATATATGAAGGCACTCGAACTGCGAGAGGAAACTGACTTACAGCTTGCTTATACTTTTCATTAAACTTTGAGATATAAAACCGGGGAGCATCTCTTTAACAGAGAATGCTCTTTTTAATGGGTAAATTCATAAAGGAAAATATTCTCAATTTACATTTACACTATAAAATTTTTGATTTATTATTATGTTACACGATATATCGTGTAACATAATAAATATTTGGTACGAAGGAGGGAAGCAGGCAATGGCATATAATGGGGGACCAATGACTGAAGCAATGTATTATGTTCTATTAGCGTTAATGCGTCCTAACCATGGTTATCAGCTTATGCAAGCTATTACAGAAGTATCAAATGACAGATTAAAAATGGGACCAGGAACATTATATGGAGTTCTTTCACGCATGCAAAAAGACGGCCTTATTTCGTTAGCAGAAGATGATGGGAGAAGGAAAACCTATAAAATAACATCAGAAGGTGAACAGGCTCTTCGTATTGAGTATAACCGATTGAAATCCTTGATCAATGACAGCAAGATATTGGAGGAAGGTGATGAGAATGAATAAAACAGTACACAAACTTCGTCCAAGTGATTATTGGCGTATTGGTGAGCATGAAAGTTGGTTTGCGGACATGGCGGATCAGGGATTGCATCTAAAAAAGATGGGGATCCATTTTGCCAAGTTTGTTAAGGGTGAACCGAAGAAAATGAGGTACAGAATAGATGTATCGATAAAGAAGAGGGTAACATCAGAACAAAAACAAATGTATGTAGAGAGTGGTTGGGATTATGTAACAAGCTATAACTTTTTTCATGTATTCTCATCACCTGAAGAGCTTAATGCACCAGAGCTTCATACAGATCCCGCCGAGCAGTCTTATACTTTAAAGGAACTTGATAAGAGATTAGTTCTAAGCGCTAGTATAGTAGTTGTTGCAATGGTCTTACTTATAGGTATGTTAACTGCTCTTGTGTTTCTTGATGGAACTCCAACCCTTGCAATCATTGATGGTGGTGTAATTCAACAATCAATTTTATCTATCTTCATAGTTTATTCAGCATATACTTCACTACAGGCATCCATATCTATTCGTGCTTTACGAAGACAACTTATCGAAGGTAAACCGATAGATCATCACGCTTCGTGGAAGAAGCATTATCGGCTACACTCAACAATCGCTTTTCTATTTACGTTCATCGTTGGAATGAGTGCTATCGTTCCATTCGTTCAACTGACGAAGATGGATACAAAAACATTAGCAGAAACAAATCTTGACTTACCGATTGTTAGGTTAGCTGATGTTGAAGAGAATCCGACAATGGTCCGAGGGGAACCAACCTATATGAGTGACAATGTAGATTGGGGCAATCGGTATTCGTATTATTGGAGTCCATTGGCACCCGTGCACTATGAAACAGATGAAGAGGGAATTGTCCCAGGGAAGATGTGGGAGGACAAAAGCGGTGAATATACACCAACTATTAGAACAGAGGTGTATCAGCTAAATATACCTGCTTTAGCTGATAATTTGATAGTAGATTTGATAGAAAGATATAGATATGAAGAGGATAGCGAAGATTATGTTGAGACAGAACATCCGGATTTGGATCTTTTGATTGTTCATGAAGATAGGGAATGGAAAGAAGTGTTTGCCGCCAAAGGAAAGGCAGTCATGTATGTAAGTTATCATGGCTATGCTGATATAAATTCCGTTGTAGAAAACACAGTAGAGAAGATTAAATTTATTTCGGAATAATACTCTAATGTATTATGTTTTTGCAACCATACTTTCTATATTAATCTATCATTGTAGACTGCGATATAACACAATAGCAGTCATTGATCTGAGCAAGATTTGTGACTGCTGCTAGCATCATCTTCTTCTGGTGTGTTTTGCAAGTAAAAGAAGATATGATTAGTTAAAGAAGGTAAATAAATTTTCTTGTAGAACTTACATACTATCTAAAAAATAATAGTGGTTAAATTAAAGTTTAATTTCCCCGAAAGAAGGTTTCCTAATGAATGTAATATTGATTCAAGTTGCCGCTATCATCGTTGCGGTTGTTTCGAGTGGTATTGCTGTCTTTCAACTTTTCCTCTTTTTAGGTTTCCCCCTTGCAGAATATAGCTGGGGTGGAAAATATGAAGGAGTTCTCCCATATAAAATGAGAATGATTAGCTTGCCATCAGCATTTTTATTACTCTTTTTTGGTTTTACTTTCTTAATACATTCAAAAGTGATAATACTAGATTTCTACTTACCGACAAATATTATTGTAGTTGTTATTACGATATTCATGGGGTTAAATACTTTAGGTAATTTGGCTTCAAAAAGTAGGAAGGAAAGATTGGTAATGGCCCCTTTAGCAGCTATAACCTTTATAGCATGCTTATTTGTAGTTATAACTTCATAATAGTAATTTCCCATAATAATAGTCTAGGTTTTAATTAACTATTTTTGATCATCTGCGAATTATGTTAAATAGAAACGTCGATTTAAAGTTATAAATACAATAATTTCATGATTATTATCGTAAGATACTCCCAAATAAAGCCCTTAAACTTTTATTTATTATTATCCAAGTTTCTAGTAAAATAAATAAAGTAGAAAGGGTGACAGTTGATGAAACAATACTTAGATTTAGGTAGACATATATTAAATAATGGTGTGAAAAAAGAAGATCGTACAGGTACTGGGACAATAAGTACATTTGGATATCAAATGAGATTTGATCTTCAAGAAGGGTTCCCATTAGTAACAACTAAAAAACTCCATTTAAAATCGATTATCCATGAATTACTTTGGTTTTTAACAGGAGATACTAATATAAAATATTTACAAGAAAACAATGTTCGTATTTGGAATGAATGGGCTGACGAAAATGGTGATTTAGGCCCGGTTTATGGTCATCAATGGCGTTCATGGTCTGCACAGGATGGCACGACAGTCGACCAGATAACGAATCTTATTCAGCAAATTAAGACCAACCCAGACTCTAGAAGATTAATTGTAAGTGCATGGAATGTAGGGGATGTGGAGAAGATGGCGCTGCCTCCATGTCATTGTTTATTCCAATTTTATGTTGCTGATGGTAAATTATCGTGTCAGCTATATCAAAGAAGCGCCGATTACTTCTTAGGGATCCCATTCAACATCGCATCGTATGCGCTATTGACTATGATGATTGCCCAGGTTTGTGACTTAGAATTAGGTGAGTTTGTTCATACTTTTGGTGATGTTCATGTTTATACAAATCATTTAGAACAAGTGGAACTTCAACTTTCGAGAGATCCTAAGCCGATGCCTACTATGAAAATTAACCCTGCAGTAAAGGATATCTTTGGGTTCATATTTGATGATTTTGTATTAGAGAATTATGAAGCTCACCCACATATTAAAGGGGTTGTCAGTGTATGATTTCATACATCGTTGCTATGGATGAAAATCAAGTAATCGGACGAAACAATGAATTACCATGGCATCTTCCGGCTGATTTAGCTTATTTTAAAAGAGTAACCATGGGTAAGCCGATTATTATGGGTAGAAAAACACATGAATCAATAGGACGAGCTTTACCTGGAAGAGAAAACATTATTGTGACTAGAAATGAGAGCTATCAGTCAGCAGGTTGTAGAGTTGTTCATAGTATGGATGAGGTAAGAGAGTTAGAAAATGAAATGGATGAGGAATTGTTTGTTATCGGTGGTGCAGAACTATTTAAAGAGCTTCTACCTGTCACAGATCGTCTTTACATCACACATATTCATCACGAGTTTCAGGGAGATACGTTCTTTCCAAGTATAGATTGGGAGAATTGGGTCGTACTTGAAAGGGAACTTGGAATAAAGGATGAAAAAAATCCTTATGACTTCGAGTATGTGTTGTATGAAAGAAAAAAGTAGTAATAGTTGAAAGTGCTGACCAAATCTAAGTGATTTGGTCTTTTTAGATTGGAGCAGTCCCATTTAAAGCACTTACAATGTAAGTATATGGTAAAATGGAGTGTGTAAAAAATTCTGAAGGTGACACTTACACTGCTTTTGGTACATAAATAGCTTACCATTCCGGAAATAGGAGGGATGATGTTGGTAGAAGTAAAAGCAATACATAAAGAGAATGTAGAACAAGTATCTAGATTCATATCAGAGCTAAATACTATAGAGACTTCACACATTGGTTATTGTGGAAAAGAAAGTAAAGAGATTGCTAATACTTTATTACATGATATAACCGATGTTTCATTTGCCGATAGCTTTGTTGCTGCCTATGATCATAATGTACTAGTCGGAATTCTAGGTTTTGATGCTTCACTAGAAGATCATATCGCAGAAATTTGGGGCCCCTTCTTAAAGGCAGATTATTTAGCTTATGCTACTGATTTATGGAACG
This sequence comes from Bacillus mesophilus, assembly GCF_011008845.1. Classification (GTDB taxonomy): domain Bacteria; phylum Bacillota; class Bacilli; order Bacillales; family SA4; genus Bacillus_BS; species Bacillus_BS mesophilus. The sequence continues at coordinate 45,157 of NZ_JAAIWM010000011.1, forward strand.
AGATGGACATGTTACTTCCACCTGAAATTCATTCATTACATATGTTCCCAAACAAGAAAAATAGTCATGTAGTAGAACTAGCAAAAAGGCTAAATTCTACAGAACACGGTGAGCAGACCATTCTAACCTGTGATCGAGATAACCTCAGTGAGTTGGAACATCCAGTGATGGTTGAATTAACCCAGAACTATTATGCTGAAATGATACAACTCCATGACCAAGCATTTCCTGGTACTTATTATAGTGGAGAACAAATCTTAGCGCGGCTAAATACTGAGCGAAAAGTATTTGTCCTCACTTCCGATGAAGGTTTATTAGGATATATATATGTGGAGGCTGAGCCCGAGTTTGGAGAAGAAAGTATTGATTTTTTTTGCGGTAAAAGAATCCGAACAAGGAAAAGGACTTGGTAGGCATTTATTGAAAATCGCGTTACACTGGCTATTTACTATCAAAAAGATTGATTCTATTACCCTTTGTGTGGAATCACTAAATAAACAGGCAATTCATCTTTACAAAAAGGTAGGGTTTAAAGTAGTCCATGAATTAAGATATTTTACGAAGAATGTATTAGAATAATAGAATAGTAGATTTTCTAATAGAGAAAGGAGAAAAGAAATGAGTACCATTTATAAACAAAAACATGATTTGCAAGACTTACCGGGAATACAATCGAAATTGGAGAGCTTTGTTCAATTTCAATTCGAATCAGTAAAAGATGTTGAGGATTGGTTAAAGGATCTTTCTGTATTTTTTGATGAAATACAAGAAATTCTCAGCGGTCATTATATTGAATTTCAAGCACGCAATCAAGATGAAACAGCGAAACGGAATTTTGAGTATGATCAGGAAAAGATTGAACCTTTATTAAAAACTTATATGGCTCGTCTTGACGAAAAGCTAATGAACTCAGACTATAAAGACATGCTAGATCAAGAGCAATATGGACGGTTATTGCGTAGTAAAGAAAATGCGATCAAGCTTTTTAGAGAAGACAATATCAGCCTAGAAGTAGTTGAGGACCGTCTAGCTACTCGTTATTTTGAATTAACAGGTGGATTAACATCTGAATGGGACGGAGAAGAAAAGACAATTCCTGAATTATTTCCTTACCTGGAGGATCCAAACAGGGATACAAGAAAAGAAGCTTTTGAGAAAATTTTCACCTCGTTGGTATCGGTTGAAAATGAGCTTCAAGAAATCATGGATGAATTAATAAAGATCCGTAAAAAGAAAGCAATGAACTCAGACCTCAACAATTATCGTGATTTCATGTTTATGGAGTATGAAAGATTTGATTATTCGGCAGAAGACTGTAAGGTACTAGCCGAATCAATCCGTGAACATGTATTACCAGTAGTAAAGCGAATAGAGGAAAAGAAGAAGATTGAACTGGGGGTGGATGCGCTAAGGCCCTATGATCTTAAAGCTGTCCCAGCAGAGCGGAAGCCTCTTAAGCCCTTTTCTACACGAGATGAGTTAGTTGAACGAACAGCAAGGGCATTGGGTGAACTGGATCCAAGGTTTGCCGAACTCGTTGCTCTAATGAATGAAAGCGGTATGTTAGATCTAGAGACACGTAAGAATAAGTCACCAGGTGGGTTCTGTACATCACTACCTGTATCTGAGCTTTCTTTCATATTCATGAATGCTTCTCATACCCATGATGATATGTTAACGCTCTTCCATGAAATGGGGCACTGCATACATAACGATATGAAGCGTAACCTTCCACTTTCATATGACAGAGATACCCCAATGGAATCATCTGAACTAGCAAGTATGACAATGGAATTATTGACCATGGATCAATGGCATTATTTCTACTCAAAAGAAGAGCAGAAGCAAGCAAAGCTCGACATGTTAAGAAGAATTGTTACGTTCCTACCTGACGGAATCCGAGTTGATCAGTTTCAGCATTGGATGTACGAAAATCCAGATCATACTCCAGACGAACGTATGGAGAAATATGCTGAGCTATCGAAAGGCTTATCCTCTCATGTAGTTGATTGGAGTGGTTACGAGGATGCACGTATGAAGGAGTGGCTATTTGTTCTTCATATTTTTGAAGTACCGTTTTACTATGTGGAATATGTAATTGCACAGTTGGGTGCACTTCAAATGTACAAAAAGTATAAGGAAGATCCGGTCGGAACTCTTAAGCGATATAAAAAAGCTCTATCTCTAGGTAATACTAAGTCTTTATATGAGGTCTATGAGGCAGCAGGCATTCGTTTCGATTTTTCTGGAGCGATGATCAAAGACTTAATGGAGTTTGTAGAAAATGAAATAAATGAGCTTGAGAAGATGAAGGTGTAGGTTCAGTAAAAAAGGTTCAGTTCGAATGAACTGAACCTTTTTTAAGGTAATAAATAGAACAATACGGCAAAGAAGTGAGCAGCAGAGCCACCTATAACAAAAATATGCCAAATGGCATGGTGGTATCTAAAACCTCTCCATACGTAGAAAATAGCTCCAAGTGTGTATAGGACTCCTCCAACAACAAGTAAGGTAAGACCATTAGCTGGAAGATTTTCCGATAAAGGTTTCCAAGCAAACACAATCATCCAACCAAGTAATATATAAAGTAAAGTAGACATGTGAAGATATTTTTTGACGAAAAACGCTTTGAAGATTGTACCACCTATTGCTAATCCCCACACAACTCCAAATAAAGTCCAGCCTAGCCAACCTTTAACTGCAATAAATAAGAACGGAGTATAGGTACCAGCGATAAAAAAGTATATGGAAGAATGATCCATAATTTCAAAGAAATCCTTAACTTTCCCCGGAGGAAAGCTGTGAACCAGAGTTGAAGCTGTATATAAGAGTACCATTGTTGAACCAAATAAAGTAAAGCTAACAACATGCCAAGCTGTTCCATATAACGATGAAAATACGATTAATATAACAAGGCCAGCAATACTAAGCAATCCTCCAATGCCATGTGTAATGGAGTTTGCAATTTCCTCGCCTTTAGTGAAGGTGTGTGTTGTAGCCATTCACTATCATTCCTTTCAACTTAACATTCCTTATCTTACTATAGTAATGGATAGGAGGGCATAACACAATTTATTTGTTATATAAAGAAGGATGAATTTTCCTCCCCGATCAATAAAGCACTGTTTAAGAATCATTGTTGACTTTGTAATTAGACTTCAGAAAAAAGGAACCTCTACAAAGAGATTCCATCCTGCTGATAATCATCTAGTTGTTTTAGCATCGTTTCGAATTCTTGTGGAGTAGAAAATTGATTAGACTGCCAATTTTGCTTGATCCAAGAAATTAACTCATTGCTGGTATTAAAAACTTCTCCGCTAGTGTCAGCGTTTCTAATCATATAACGACCATTATCATCATCAATAGTTACCTCAACAGGACTATAGCTATGTACTGAGTTAAGAGAGAATTCCATGATTACACCTCCATCCATCGATAGTATAAGATATTGTATATTAGATTATGTAGAAACTATTCCTTTTGTTATAATAAAAATATGAATGCGCTTTCAATGCTTGTGCCACGCTAAAAAATATTATTGTTTTTACAAGAAAAGACAGACTTCGCGAGATTTTTACAGTATAATAAAAGAAACGGTTAAAAAGAAGGTTGGTATTTTGCTACTTAAGAGTCTAGAATTTACTCATCAAAGTGGTCAGAAGGTCAAAGTCACAGAAATTCCAGTATGGGAGGAAGATAATCTTTTTACGCTAAAGATTAGGTTTAGACTTGAGACATTCATAACGAAGATTAGTACAGACTCAACTCCAAAAAAAATCTACTCATTTAGAGACCATTTGAAGAAGACTTTAAAATGGCATGAGTACACAGAAATCTACAAAATTGATATTTTAAAAAACAATGCGTAATGGGACCTTTTCTAAAGGTCTTTATTTTTTTGATATAATAATCATGTTTCAAGATTTCAACAAAATTGTGACATTAGCACGGTTTTTTTTTATTATTGAAACATTTTTTGCTATGATAGAAGAGGTATTGTAATACATAGGAAAGATAAGGTGAGACATTTGAATAGAAAATTGATGATGGGCCTTTTTTTCTCACTTTTACTGATCGTATCAGGGTGTGGGGGAAATGGACTAGAAGTACCAAGTGATGCAACAACTGTGGAAAATTTTACTTTTACAAATCAAAATGGTGAGGAATATGGGTTAGAACAATTAAAAGGTAAAGTCTGGGTGGCTGACTTTATATTTACAAATTGTGATACGGTTTGTCCTCCATTAACCGCAAATATGTCTAAGCTTCAAGACATGGCAAAGGAGAAAGGTCTTGAGGTAGAGTTTGTGTCATTTAGTGTAGATCCAGAAAACGACACACCAGAAAAACTGTTAACATTTGGAGAACAGTTCGATGCTGATTTTACTAATTGGAATTTCCTTACAGGTTATTCTCAGAGTGACATAGAAGCTTTTGCACCAAAAAGCTTTGCTGCTATTGTTCAAAAGCCAAAATCAGATGACCAGGTCATTCATGGACTACGATTCTATATTGTCAATCAAGATGGAATTGTTGTAAGTAGCTACAACGGGTTAGAAAACCCTCCTTATGAACAAATGCTAGATGACATCTCAAAACTGCAATAACTCCCTCAAAGGGAGTTTTTTTATTAGAGTTTATAACAGGTTTTTTAAAGTCCTGTTAAAGAACTATGATAATTTTTAAGCAGTTATCGAAGTGGAGGAACGCGAGACTCCTGCGGGAGAAGCGGTTTAGGGGAGACCCCACAGGAGTGTAAGCGAGTGTCTAGCTGCAATGCCCAGCCCCTCGAGGTCAAATAACCCTACATCAAGAAAAGGGAAAGATCACCCTTTTCTTGATGTAGGAACATTTGCTTGTCGGGGCTAACCAGGGCATTTCCGCTTTTCTAGTGAGGAGGCTCCCCAACCGCCCGCGGAAAGCGAGTGTTCCGGAACGAAGATCTCCTTATTTTCATGATAGCCTTCCTAAAAGAGTGTTGTATATAATTTGGTAGTATTTAATTAAAGGAAGTGCATGTCCTTTAACTTATAATGATGATTATGGTCATTGAATATAAAGATGATTTATATAATAGAGTATGGACAATCAAGGAGGGACAGCTTTGTTTAGACTTGTTATACTACTTTCCTTTGCTGTCATGCTTATGGTCATGTTTAATTCAAAACAGAATGAGCCATTACAAGCCTCAGCAAATCATCCTTATATAGAAAGAAAAAGCCACATATTGAAAAAGGTAGATTCTTCGTTTTTCCCTAGAGACTTAAAGATTGTTGCATTGGGAGATTCACTCACATCAGGTTTTGGAGATCAGTCAGGTAACACTGGGTATATCACGGTTCTTGATCAGATGCTGCGAGCACAACGTGGAGTAGACCAAACATCAGTCAAGAATTATGCAATTGGGGGACACCGTTCGGATCAATTGTTGAATGAATTAAAACGTTCAGAGGTACAATATTCACTTAGTAAAGCGGATTATATCATTGTAACTATTGGTGGTAACGATGTTATATCGGTTGCTCAACAAAACATTTTCGATTTAACCAACGCTCCTTTTGCAAAAGGAAATAGGGACTATTTAATCAATTTAAATCAAATTGTTTCTAAGATTAAAGAATACAATCCTCATGCTCAGTTATATTTTGTGGGTATCTACAATCCGTTTGCCTCATTGTTCTCAGGTGTACCTGAAATCGAACAATTAATTGACAGTTGGAATCAGAGTACGGAGAATGTGCTCTCGAGTTATGATCATACCTATTTTATTCCTGTAGCAGATGTGTTCAAAGGAAAAGAAGATCAATATTTGTTTCATGATTATATCCATCCGAATGAAGCGGGCTATAAGCAAATGGCCAATCGTATTTTAACGTATATTTCTCATTACGATCTCACGGCAAGTTATGTGGTAGCAGAAGTGGAAGAAGAGGAAGATGGATATTGAACTCTAAAGATAAAGAAAACGTCGGTGCAAAATCACCGACGTTTTAATATAGAGTCGAAAATTCATTTTGAAGCTGGTGTGTAATAGAAAAGTGTGTTGGCAGATTGTGCTCGTCTACTTTATTAATCGGTAATACCTCAGAAGTTGTGCTTGTGATAAACGCCTCATCTGCATTCAGTAAAAATTCAGGTGTGAATTTTTCTTCCTTCACTAAAATGTTTAATCTTTCAGCCAAGGTAAAAACAGCCTTTCTGGTAATTCCATGAAGAATTTGCTTGGTAGCAGGGGTCGTATATAAGGTTCCATTCTTTACGACAAATAGATTACTACTAGATCCTTCTGTAACATATCCCTCTTTTACAAGAATGGCTTCATCGCATCCCTTTTGAACTGCTGCTTGCTTTGCCATGACATTAGGAAGTAGGTTTAAGGATTTGATATAACAGTTGGCCCATCGCTCATCATCCATTAGAAGAACCGCTATACCGTTTCTTTTTTTGCTTTCATCAAGTGATTTGGATGGTTTAACTACCATTGATAAAACAGCCGGTGTGTCAGGGTATAAATGTAATCTTGGTGCGATTCCTCTTGTTACTTGAAAGTAAACATCAACAGAATCCTCACCAGAGCGTCGAATTCCCTCTAAAATAATTTCTTTTAGTTGCTCTCGAGTATGAGGTAACGTAAGTGAAATCGCATTCGCGCTAAGCTCAAATCGGTCAAGATGATCTTCAAGCATAAATGGCTTTTTATTATATACTCTGACAACCTCATAAATGCCATCACCAAATTGATGACCACGTTCTTGTATGGGAACAATTCCTTCATTAACATCTGTTAGAAATTGATCTTTATAATAAGCAATCTCCATATGTAATTCCTCCTGTCATATTTCTTCCTACAATATATCATTTATAAAGGAACGTAAAGAATAAACAGTCTGATTATTCCGACCCTTTGTATTTTCCGATGATAATAGTGAATTAAGGATTGCTTCCTCTGTAGCATCTGCAGTTGCCTCGAACACTGGATCTAAGGCATAATCTTGTACCGTTTCCTGAGAAGAGAAGAAAGTTGAGCTCTCATGCAAGATTTTATGTGCGGTGGTAAAACCAAGGACAATATCACCGCTTCCATGACCGATATAAGAACCCGTCTTGCTTAATCCAACCGCCGTTCTTTTTAATACTCTCTTAAGCTGCCTTTCATTTACCGGTAGATCAGTTGCCACCAAGATAATAATAGAACCTTTGTCCCTTACATCTTCCTGATGTTTTTGCGGATGTAAATGTTTTACCACTGGACCGACATGCTTTCCGGCAATTGTTAAATGCTCCATCTTTCCGAAATTGGTTAAAACCATTACACCAACAGTAAAAGAACGCTCTCCTAAGTTAACCATTCTTGAAGAGGATCCAATACCACCCTTTAATCCGAAACAAACCATTCCGGTACCGGCACCAATATTCCCTTCCTCAAACTCGGGAGTGGCTGAATCAATCGCCTGTAAAACATGTTCTTTCGTTACGGAGCTAGTCCGAATGTCATTAATGATCATATCATTACATTCACAGACAATTGCATTGACTGTTCCAGTTGTTCGCCCAATTGAGGGATTGTTAGCAAGCGTGTAGTCTATAGCGCCTTGAAGACCTGCCCCGACTGCTAAAGTATTCGTCAGGATGATTGGTGTTTCAATTGTCCCTAGCTCTTCAAGCTGAATGGACCCTGCTGTTTTACCAAAACCATTAATGGTATGTATAGAGCCAATTACTTTTTCTTGAAAAAGATTTCCGGAATGGGGTAATACAGCTGTAACTCCAGTTTGAATATCGCCCTCTGAAATCGTAGTATGTCCAACTTTAACACCATGGACATCTGTAATAGAATTGGTGGGACCACTCTGGAGCTTGCCAATGTTAATGTGGAAATCCTTTGTTTTATACTTCTTCATAAAAATTCCCCCTTGGTTATATTGTTGATTCATTCATGAAACCTGTCAATTTAAAAAAATACTGATAAATAAAAATACGAGTTTTGTTTGTCCAAATAAAAGAATAGGATAATATATCACACCATTGAAAGGGTTTTGGACATGACTAAAATTGAAGCATTTATATTGGGGCTTATTCAAGGATTTACTGAGTTTTTACCGATTAGTAGTACGGGCCATTTATTTATCGGACGACATTTATTTGGTTTAGATGAGGCAGGACTCTTCTTGGATACGATGCTACACGTAGGAACTCTTGTTGCAATATTAGTAGTGTATAAGCATGAATTTATTTATATATTAAAAAATCCTATTAGTAAGCGTACGTTTCTATTAATTGTTGGTACCATTCCAGCTGTCGTTATTGGCTTAGCTTTTAAGGACTACTTCGAGGAGATTTCGGAAACAGGTGTTACGATTGGTTGGGAGTTTCTAGTGACGGGATTATTTCTATGGTTTGCTGATAATATTAAAAATGGATATAAAAAAATGGACGATATCTCCTATACAGATGCTTTTTTCATTGGTACCTTCCAGGCGGCAGCTATCTTACCGGCTATTTCTAGATCGGGGCTAACGATTGTAGCTGCTTTAATTCGGAAACTAGATCGTGAAACAGCCGCTTACTTTTCCTTCTTATTATCAACTCCAGCAATTGCCGGAGCGGTTGTGTTACAATCTTTTGATTTGTATAGCGGGTCAGTTGAGAATATAAGTTTACCAGCGTTAGGAGTGGCATTAGCATCATCCGCCTTTTTCGGTTATATCGCAGTCAAATGGATGATCTCTTATTTAAAAAAGCATTCCTTAAAGGTGTTTGCAGTATATGTATGGGCTTTAGGTCTTCTTGTAATCAGTTTACAATGGGCTGGTATTTTCTAAAAATATAAGCTTTCTTTCATTAAGGCGTAGATTATAGCTGCAGCTAAGTAAAAATAGGTCTAGATTCTTCCATAAATAGGTAATAGGTAAAAAACCTATAAAAATGGGCATTCGCACATACGTAATGGACCCACTCCTCATATGTTAACAGTGTAAGCTTTAAAAATAAAAGGAGTGAGTGAATATGCACGGTTACGGTTATGGTCACGATTGCTTTCCAGGATATGGTTATGGAGTACCAGCTACAGGTAATAACTTTGCGCTGATTGTTGTATTGTTTATCTTATTAATTATCATCGGCGCTTCTTATGTATCTTAATAAATGAGGCTTTAGCCTTTTAGTAAAACCACCATTCTAAATGGTGGTTTTACTTTGATTGAAGTGAAAAACTCTTCATTCCCTAGGGGGATGGTGGGTAAAGTTTAAATAATCTGAGTGAGCACTAGACTAAATTCTAGAAAAAATCTAAAATTATCTTATACTCACATAAACAGACTAAAAGATTACATACTATTTCATTTCATCATTCCAAACATGAAATGGACAAACAAAGAATATAAATATAAAAGGGAAATTATGTATGGAGAAATCATTCTGAATAACGCAATAAGTATAGAATGTAAAAGGAGCGAAATTATGAATATTCTCGTATTAGGCGGGACAAAGTTTCTTGGGAGGCATCTTGTTGAAGAATCACTACGTCGTGGACATGAGGTGACCATTTTTACTAGAGGAAAAACAAATGCTGATCTGTTTCCAGAGGTAGAACATTTAATAGGTGATCGGGATGGGAATTTATCTAGTTTAATAGGACGGAAATGGGATGCTGTTATTGATACGAGTGGATATGTTCCAAGAGTAGTAGGACAATCGACTGCCATTTTGGCCTCAGCTACTAGTGTTTATACATTCATTTCTTCCATTTCTGTTTATAAAGATTTCTCTACGCCAGGACTGACTGAGGATGCAGAAGTTTTAAAGCTTGAAGACGAAACAGTGGAAGAAGTCACAGGGGAGACTTATGGCGCATTAAAGGCATTATGTGAAGAAGAGGTTAAGAAGACTTTTCCAGATCGCCATTTGATTATTCGTCCAGGTTTAATTGTTGGACCACATGACCCAACAGATCGTTTTACGTATTGGCCATCTAGAGTTGGAAACGGTGGAGAAGTGTTAGCACCAGATGATCCGAATACACCTGTTCAAATCATTGATGTTCGTGACTTAGCTTCATTTATCGTTCAACAATTAGAAAATAAAGCTGTAGGAACCTATCATGTAACCGGACCTGACGAAAAACTAACACTTGGTGAATTACTAGAACAAACCAAACATGAATTAAACGCTCAAACAACCTTTACTTGGGTACCTAAGAGCTTCTTAGATCAGCATGATATAAAAATGTGGATCGATATGCCACTATATATACCTCTAGGTATAGGGATGGATGGTTTTTCAGCGGTGAACCTTGATAAATCATTAGGTGATGGATTAAGCTTACGGCCTATACGTGAAACAATTGTAGATACTTTTAAATGGTCACAAACTCGTGACGAGCAATATACGATGCAAGCAGGAATAACTAAGAATAAAGAACAAGAGTTATTAGAGACTTGGCAGAAAGAAAAGCAAATGAATATAGCTCCTAATTAAAGGAAAAACTACCTCCTAGTATAGATTAGGAGGCTTTTTTATATTTCTGGAAGAGTAACTGGTAAGTGAATCCCGGTTACTTTTTGCTTTACATAGGGAGGGGTATACATATGAATTTCTATCCATGTATGATTGTCGGTGGAGGGATTGCGGGTTTACAGGCTGCAATTATGCTCGGAAGATACAGTCATCAAGTAGCTGTTATTGATAAAGGAGAAGGACGTTCAACCTTATGTCGGTGCTATCATAATGTACTTGGTTATCCAGACGGAGTTGATGGAGAGCATCTCAGAGCATTGGGTAAACAGCACGCTGAAAAATACGGCGTTCACTTTATTAAGGGTGATGTAGTGAATGCACGGAGTGAGAATGGTAAATTTATTCTTAGTACGAGCACAAATGAAGAATATGAGTGTAAGTATTTACTCATGGCCACAGGAATAAAGGATCAGCTTCCACTAACGATCCCAAATCTTAAAGAATGTCTGGGGATTTCTATCTATATTTGCCCAGATTGTGATGGGTATGAGGTAAAGGATAAAAAGCTTGCCATTGTTGGGGCAGGAGACGTTGGAGCAAACATGGCCCTAACACTAACCTATTTCACAAAGGATATCACTTATATTAATCATGATCGCACACATATTGGAGAAAAATTACAAGAACAATTAGATGCAAAGGGAATAGAAGTGATCACACAAAAGGTTGAAACTGTTAACGTAAAATCACCTTCGAAATTCTCAGGAGTCACCTTAGCATCGGGAGAAATCATTCAAGCTGACCGCGGCTTCTTAGCGTTTGGAGGAAGCAAAGTGAATACGGATTTATTAAAGCAGTTAGGTGTAGAAAGATTAGAAAATCAGCATATAGCTGCTGATCCACGAACAAAAGAAACAAACATCAAAAATGTTTGGGTAGCCGGTGACATCGTTGCACACTCAGAACAACTAACCATCGCAATGGGCGAAGGAGCACAGGCCGCCATTTGGATGCACAAACGAATACTAGAAAATTGACGGAGCAATTATATCCGTCTTTTTTTGTCTCTTTTAAGCAGGGTTGATTGTAGTGGAAGGAGGCGAGACTCCGCACGCCCCGCGGAAAGCGAGTGTCCTGTAATGAAAATCAACAACATAGTTAAACTGAATGTTTTTATTACATGAATGTAGCTACACCAGAATAAACTTTAAGGAAATATATGCTTCCAACGGGGGGAATAAAAATGGTGCATTCTCGCCTTATAAAACCACTTTTAGATGAAATATATCCTGTCATTAGCCATGGTAAAGGAATATACGTATATGACTCAGATGGAAAGAAATATCTTGATGGTTCATCTGGTGCAGTCACAGCTAGTATAGGACATGGAGTAACCGAAATCATTGAAGCAATGAATAATCAAGCAGAAAAAATCTCTTTTGTTTACAGATCCCAGTTTACAAGCCTTCCTGCAGAAGGATTAGCACAAAAGCTATCAACTCTCGTTGAAGGTGCTGACTATTGGAGTTTTTTGGTCAATAGTGGTTCAGAGGCAACCGAGACAGCCTTAAAAATTGCTATTCAATACTGGCAGGAAAAAGGGATGACTACCAAACAGAAAATCCTCTCTCGCTGGATGAGCTACCACGGGATTACCCTCGGAGCATTGTCCATATCTGGTTATCACGCTAGAAGAGCACGGTTCGTTCCACTTTTAGAATCGGATCCAGCCATTTCCCCTCCCTATTGTTATCGCTGTCCCTACCAAGATACATTCCCAAATTGCCACCTTAAATGTGCAACAGAATTAGAAAAAGTCATCCTAAGGATAGGAGAAGAACATATAGCTGCCTTCATGGTCGAACCAATTGTTGGTGCTGCTGGTGCAGCCATGACTCCTCCTGCAGGTTATTATGAAAAAATTAGAGAGATTTGCGACAAATACAATATCCTGCTTATTGCCGATGAAGTGATGACAGGAATCGGAAGAACGGGGAAGATGCTAGCACTGGAGCATTGGGATACAACCGCGGATATTATCACACTTGGAAAAGGCCTGAGTGCAGGATACACTCCAATTGCAGCGACTCTTGTTAAAGATCGTATTCTAGAGCCTATTCAAAATGGATCTAGGGTGATCATGAGCGGTCATACATTTAGCGGTAATCCACAATCAGCCGCAGTTGCATTAGAGGTTCTTAATTATATTGAAAAACATAACATTATTAATCTGGTAGAAAAAACAGGTGACTATTTACAAGGGCAATTAAAAGCACTACAACTTAAATATCACTGGATTGGAGATATCCGGGGCAAAGGCCTCCTAGTAGGGATGGAGTTTGTACAAAATGATCTGAAATTACCTTTTCCCGCAGGCTTTGGAATGACAGCTTTAGTCATTGAAAAGGCAAAGCAACAAGGGTTATTAGTGTATCCGGCTGCTGCTGGTGAGGACGGAATTTTAGGCGATGGAATCATCATTGCTCCTCCTCTAACGATTACAAACACACAAGTTGATGAGTTGGTTGAATTGCTTGATCGAGCATTTAGTGAAATAGATTCAGGTTTGATTACTCCAGGAATCATAGCGTGAGGAGAGAGGCTATGACTAAACAACAAACAATCGATACAATCATGAATCATATCGTGGATGGGAGTACGATCATGTTTGGAGGATTTGGCGGGATTGGTACGCCACCAACCATCGTGAAGAAAATCTCGGAAAAAGGAGTAAAGAATCTAACCTTAATTGGAAATGACACAGGATTTCCTACGATTGGTATTGGCCCTTTAATTGTTAATAAACAAGTAAAGAGAATCATCACCTCACACATAGGTTCAAACCCTATAGCGGGAAAGCTTATGAATGATCGAGAACTTGAGGTGGAATTTGTTCCACAAGGTACACTAATGGAACGAATTCGTGCAGGCGGTGTGGGTCTAGGAGGAGTGCTTGTTGATGTAGGTGTAGGAACTGTCATTGAGAAGAATAAGGAGACAACGACGATTAAGGGGAAGAAATATTTAATAGAGACAGCTCTAAACGCAGATATCTCGATTGTATTTGCTAAGGTTGGAGATGAATATGGAAATCTTATCTACGATAAAAGTTCGAGAAATACGAATCCACTAGTAGCCATGGCTGGGAATCTAACCTTTGCTGAAGTAGAGGAGCTCGTACCAATTGGGACCCTCTCACCTGAAGAAATTGTAACCCCTGGTTGTTTTGTAAATGGAATCATACAAAGTGAAGGGGTGAACTGGAAGTGGGTATGGGAATAGACATTAGGAACATGATTGCTGCTCGGGCTGCTCAGGAAGTTAAACATAATATGGTTGTAAATTTAGGAATTGGCATACCTTCATTGGTACCCAATCACCTTCCAAAAGCAATAAATGTGATGTTTCATGCAGAAAATGGTGTGCTTGGCATGGGAGAATCTCCACCAAAAGGAAAAGAGGATGAAAATCTGTGTAATGCTGGAGGTTACCCGGTAACGATTGTACCCGGTGCTTCTTATTTTGATAGCGCAATGGCCTTTGCAATCATAAGGAGAGGCCTCATTGATCTAACCATTCTTGGTGCACTTCAAGTAAGTGAACAGGGGGATTTAGCCAATTGGATTGTTCCAGGGAAAAGAGTGCCAGGAATGGGTGGGGCGATAGACCTTGCTCAGAAAGCAAAAAAAGTGATTGTCGTCATGAACCATACCAATAAGGATGGAAGTCCAAAGATTGTGAGAGAATGTACCCTTCCCCTAACAGCTACAAGGTGTGTAAATATGGTAATCACAGATTATGCGGTGCTAGAAGTGAAAGAAGACGGTCTATGGTTAAGGGAAGTTATGACGCCTTATTCTATAGATGACGTTATCAATAATACTGATGTTGAATTATTGATTGATCATAGCCTGAAAGATATAGATTAGAGGGGGAGAGTATCCTTGGATGTGCAAAAAAAGATAAACGAGTGGCTTACATTAAATAGAGAACAAGCGATCAGACTGTTAAAACGACTTGTACAAGAACGGAGTATCACAGGGCTTGAAAGCTCTGCACAGGCAGTCATTATTGAAAAGCTTAGAGAGCTAGGTTTAGAGATTGATATTTGGGAACCAGATTTTACTGAATTACAATCGCATCCTTACTTTGTTTCTCCCCGTAGTTCCTTTACTGATAGCGCTAACGTAGTAGGTGTTATGAAGGGAACTGGCGGAGGTAAATCTATCTTATTGAATGGTCATATTGATGTTGTTCCTGAAGGTGACCCAAAGCAGTGGGAGTATGACCCATATGGTGCTGATGTTGTTAATGGAAAGATGTATGGGCGAGGAACTACAGATATGAAGGGCGGAACAGTCTCCATGCTCTTAGCCATTGAGGCTTTACAAGCGCTTAATCTCCCAATAAAAGGTGATATTGTTTTTCAAAGTGTTATTGAGGAAGAAAGTGGTGGTGCCGGATCATTAGCAGCGATATTAAGAGGATATAAGGCAGATGTTGCGATTATTCCTGAACCAACGAGTATGAAGATATTTCCTAAGCAGCAGGGATCGATGTGGTTTCGCTTGACAGTTACAGGAAAATCAGCGCATGGTGGTACTCGGTATGAGGGTGTAAGTGCAATAGAAAAAAGTGTAGTAGTTATCGAGAAAGTAAGAGACCTTGAGGTACTTAGAAATTCTAGGATTGATGATCCACTCTATCAATCTATCCCCATTCCTGTCCCCATTAATATTGGAAAAGTGAGTGGTGGGAATTGGCCTTCCTCTGTACCAGATCAGGTAATTCTTGAGGGAAGAATTGGTGTTGCACCGGAAGAAGAGATGGAAGATGTTAAGAGAGAATTTGAACACTATATTGGAAATCTAGGTGAGTTTGATGATTGGTTTGTAACACATCCAGTTGAAGTTACTTGGTTTGGAGCAAGATGGGTACCAGGAACCATTGATCTAAAACATGAAGCAATGACTCTCCTTGAAAACAACTATAAAAAAGTGAGGAAGCAAAATCCGGTCATTGAAGCATCGCCTTGGGGCACAGATGGAGGTTTGTTTACAAAGGTGGCTGGTATTCCAACTATCATTTTTGGACCAGGAACAACAGAGGTTGCTCATTATCCTAATGAGTTTATTATCCTCGATCATATGATGGAGGCTGCAGAAATACTGGCTAATATGATGGTAGAGTGGTGCAATATGGAGGACGAGAGCTAATTGCTTTCGTCCTTTTTACATTCCTACGTGAATTTAAAAATCACTTCTAAACTAAATTTTAGTTTTCTTATATTGGGAATTCTTACATAAAACTCTAATCATTGGAGAAAATGAGGGGAAGAAGAAATTTAGATAAAACGGAGGCCATATGGTCACATTAGCATTTATTGTATGTACCTGTTTATCGATATTGCTTATGTCTTATATAGATACTCATCTTTATGGGTTTTCCCTTTTTGAGGCGATCTACTATATTGTTTATCCTGAAAGAGCAACAAGAGAAGTGTTTGTTGTTTTCGCATTGATAGTAGGGTTCATTTCGTCTCTAATGATAGACTATCGGCACCGGAAAAATACACAAACTGTCTCCAAATGAGCTGAGGGGAAGTAAATGAAAGAACTTACTGAAAAAATCTCACTATGGCAATTATTCATCCTGATTTTTATTTTCGAAATGGGTAGTGGCATTATTGTTGGAATTGGTAATGATGCTAAACAGGATGCCTGGATTGCGATCGCCATTGCAACCCTATTAGGGGTATTATTAGTGTTATTTTTTAGTCAAATTAATTCACGAGTTGAAGGTAAGAATCTGTTTGAGATTTTCGAGTGGGCAGTAGGGAAATGGGTAGGTAGATTCTTTATATGTTTGTATGTCCTATATTTTATATATATCGCTTCTAGAGTCCTACGCGATTTTGGAGAGCTGATTTCTTCCTCTATCCTTCCTAGGACCCCTATAGAAGTGACGATGATTATTTTTATGCTTGTTGTTTCCTACGTTTTATATCTAGGTTTGGAGGTTTTAGCAAGAACGGGTGAAATATTTCTCCCTTATGTTATTTTTTTTATGTTTGGAATTGGGTTTGGGGTTTTGTTCTCTGGAGAAATGCATTTTGAAAATTTATTGCCCATATTGCCCGAAGGGATTGGACCCGTTGCTAAAGCAATTTTCCCTTCGTTACTAACGTTTCCTTTTGGAGAGTTGATTGTATTCACATTGATTTTTCCTTATGTTTCAAAAGCCAAATACATTGGTAAGGTTAGTATTGCTTCCGTATTGGCTGCAGGTTTACTACTGGTGTATTCATCAATCATCCAAATTACAACTCTAGGATCTAGTATGAAAAGTAGGGCGAACTTTCCATTACTCTCTGCTGCCGGAGAAATATCACTACTTGAGTTTATTGAGCGTATTGACCTGTTAATTGTGTTTATCATGATGTTTGGAGTCATTATTAAGGTTGCAGTTTTTACATATGGTGGGCTTAAGGGGCTAGAACTCATTTTTTTAAGACCCTATCGCTATTTTATATTTCCAATAAGCATGCTGATTGCTTTTTTGTCTGTAGGCGTTAGTGGTAATTTTGCTGAGCATATTGAAGAGGGGTTAATCGTCGTACCATATTATTTACATCTTCCATTCCAGCTTGGAATACCTCTACTTTTATTCCCCATTATTTTATGGAAAACGAAAGTAAAAAAGGGGGGGCAACAGCATGATCAATTTAACTAAATTGTTTTCAGCTCAAAAGCCTAATCAACCAACAACGAGTGATGAACTCTTGTCGGAAGGTGAAGAAGCAAAAGACCTCTCTAGCAGCTTAGCTTCAAATTATGAAACTTTTAAAAAAACCTTTCAGGATTCCATCGATTTTACGCAAAGTTATATAAAGGTTGGTGGACAAAACGGCTTTGCTTGCTATCTAGACAGTATGATTGATTCGAAGCAACTTGCTGAAAAGATTGTGGAGCCGCTAGGGAATTCCATTAAGGAGCAGGAAAACATTACTGATCAGGCATCATTTAATGAATTTCGAGAAACCTATTTCACCAGTATTCCTTATGAATTTGTCTCAAAAGAGCATGATGCTGTTTGGTATCTTTTATCGGGATATATATTACTTGTAGTTGAAGGTGTTAATGTTGCTCTAGCTTTAAAAGTTTTTGATATCCAATTCAGGGGAATTACGGAACCAAGTACACAAACTATTATTCGAGGACCAAAGGATAGTTTCACGGAATCAATGGAAACGAATGTTAGCTTAATTAGGCGTCGAATAAAGAATCCCCATTTGCGGTTCGAGTCCTCTATTATCGGCAAGGATTCACAGACGACTGTGGTTATTGGCTATATTGACGGGATCACCAATAGCAAACTAATTGAGGAGATAAGAAAGCGGATTAATAAAATAGACACTAGCTATATATTAGATTCTGGTAATATTGACGAATTCATTACGGATAAAAGTTTGACTGTTTTTCCGTTATTGTATAATACTGAGCGACCTGATAGTGCTTGTGCTAACCTTTTAGAAGGAAAAGTGATTATTATCGTGGATGGGAGTCCGTTTGTATTGGTAGCTCCTGTTGTTTTTACAGACTTTTTTCAATCCAGTGAAGATTATTATCAGCCTTTTGTGATGGGGTCATTCATTAGGTTTATTCGTTACATTTCATTTATGATTGCCTTGATTTTTCCATCTCTATATGTAGCTATTTCAACTTTCCACCATGAATTGCTACCTACCCCCTTACTAATTAGTGTGCAGGCTCAGCGGGAAGGGGTACCTTTTCCAGCCGTGGTTGAAATACTATTGATGGAATTTACATTTGAAGTTTTAAGAGAAGCGGGAGTAAGAATGCCAAGAGCCGTTGGTCAAACGGTATCCATTGTAGGAGCACTAGTAATTGGACAAGCAGCGGTTGAAGCAGGACTAGTGTCGAATGTTCTCGTCATAGTGGTAGCATTTACAGCCATTGCAAGCTTCGTCTCACCTATCTATAACTTTTCTATTTCAACAAGGCTATTAAGGTTCGTCGTGATTTTATGTGCGGCTGTTTTTGGGTTGTTTGGGGTATTAGTCTTCTTAGTTGTCATGGTCATCCATCTAGCTAGCTTGCGTTCATTCGGCGTTGCATATTTAGCACCTGTGGCTCCCTTAATTATGGAAGACCAGACGGATGTATTCATCCGTTTTCCAACATGGGCTAATAAGAAAAGACCAACCTACTTAAATCCCAAGGGTCCTTATCGTCAAAAAACCAACCAATCCCCAAGTCCTCCAACTAAAGGAGAAGATTCATGATGCAAACATCTACAAAATCAATTATCATGTTTCTAACCGTTATTGTTTTGGCTGGATGTTGGGATCGAACTGAATTAAATGATGTCTCAATTGTGACGGGAATTGCGATTGACCAAGGTGAGAATCACAAGTATAAACTGACGGTTGAGGTTATAAATCCAACTGAAAACGCAAAGGTTCAAGCGCAAGGATTCACAGGGTCGATTACCTATTCTCAGGAGGGAGATTCACTTTCAGAGTTAGCAAATAGAATGAACGTAGGTATGTCGAGAGAATTAATCTATTCCCATACAAGAGTCGTTGTTTTCACAGAGGCTGTTGCTAAAAAAGGATTAATTGGCTTCTTAGATTATTTGGAAAGAAGCGGAGAATTTCGTAATGATTTTAATATGCTACTTTACGAGGGAGACAAAGCATCTGACGTACTAAAAGTAACGTATGCCTTACAAAAGGTCTCTTCTCTAAAAGTAAATAGGCAGATTCAAACGTTCTATCAAAACTGGGGCGGAGACCCAAACATTAGATTAACTGATTTTATTTCGGCTATTACTTCTAAAGGAAGAGAACCTGTTCTCGCAACCATTAAAATTAAAGGAAATCCCCAAAAAGGGGAAAATGTAGAAAATATTCAGCAAGTCGAACCAGATGCACTAGTTGAAGTATCGGGACTTGGAGTATTTAAGGAAGACAAACTGATCGGGAAATTACCAATTACCGATACGAGGAATTATTTATGGATTAATGGTTTAGAAACCACTAACCTTACAATTCCTTGTGATGATAAAGGTAATTACCTGGGTGTGAGAATAAAAAGTTCAAATACTGAAGTCAAGGCCGAAGTTCATCAAGGAAAACCAACTTTTAAAGTAAGTATTAAAGCAGAAGGTAAAATAGATGGTTCTCAGTGTACAGAAGACCTAGAGAAGCTTGAAACATATAAGAAAATTGAAGATCGTACGGAGAGTTTTGTGGAAGAAGAAGTGTCAAACACCATTAAGACTCTTCAAGAAAAATACGAGGCAGACATTTTTGGTTTTGGAGAGACATTGGAGAGACAGCACTATGATTTATATAAAACACTAGAGAAAGACTGGGATCAACACTTTGCTGATGCCACAATCGAAGTAGAGTCAACTATTTACATTAGAAGATCCGGAGTTAGAGGAAAAAGCTTTCAAACTGAAAACAAGGAAGCTGAGTAAAAAAATCGACGCATTGAACTGCACCAAAATTGTTAGACAAAAAACTAACAATGGAGGTGCAGTTTTTTTTATGGCTAAATTTACATTTGAGGACAAGTTATGGGCAGTAA